>JAHWJO010000673.1 GCA_019348365.1 Armatimonadota bacterium
GGTGCTACTGAGGAGTATAGCAATTTCAACAAGAGCAGGTCAGTAGGGTAGGATGGCGGCGCCGCTTATCCCCCTTCCCTGGGCAGGAGCTTCGGGTTCTCCGTTCGGCAGTAAGCCTCGTAGATCCTCAGGATCTCCAGCGCGTCGTCGAGGCTGCCGACTTCCGGCGGGCGGTTTTCGAGGACGCAGTCGCAGAAATAAAGGATTTCGGGGGCGTAGCCGAGCAGGAAGAGCCCCTTGTTGTAAAGCTGCCCCAGGGAGAACTCCGGCTCCCAGAAGAGGGGGGCTTTCTCTTCATCGGCGTAAAAGGTCCCGGCGCGCCCGTAGCCGCCCTCCGGTCCTCCCGGTCGATAATAGGTCACCCGGAGGTTGTTCTCCACGACGACGTTGGCTCCCCGGCCCACCAGCTCGGTGCGCTCCAGCGGCGACATGCCGGATGATCCGTGCGCGAGGTGCAGGCTCCCCACCGCGCCGCTTGTGAAGCGGATCGAGGTAATGGAAGCCCCGGTACGGTCGTTCCGCTCGACGTAAAGGGATTCGATGGGGCCGCCGAGATAGTGGATGACGGAATAAGGATGGACGATGTGATCGAGGAACCCGACCGTCTTGCGGCTGTCGGCGCGGTCTTCAGGGGGCGGGAGCGGCTGGGGATAGCGGGCGGTGAGCGAGCTCAAGGGTCCGAACTCGGGGCGGGAGAGGATCTCCTTTGCCTTGCGGTTGGCCGGGGCGAACATCTTCTTGAACCCCACCCCGACGAACTTCCCGGTCTCGCGGCTGACCGCCATCATCTGAAGGATTTCATCGGAAGAGGCGGCGGGCGGCTTTTCGATCCAGGCGTGCGCGCCTTGGCGCATCACGTCCATGGCGAGGACGGGATAGCGAGGGCGGCCCTCCGCGTCGTAGTTCGTGACGATGACGACCGCATCCGGCTGTTCGCGCTCCAGCATCTCCCGGTGATCGGTGTAGACGGCGGCGGGACCCCACATGCGGGCGCAGGCTTCGGCGCGGGAACGGTCGAGGTCGCACACGGCGACGAGGTCCACCGGGGCGTACTGATAGGTGGGAAAAATATTGCGCTGGGCGTGCCCCCCGCAGCCGATGGCGCAAAGGCGGATGCGGCGCTCGTATTCGGGCTGGTAAGTGACGCGCATCCCGTTACCTCGATCCTTCCAGCACGAAGTCGCGCTCGCCGGTGGAGTAAGCGACGATCATCTCCGCATCCTCCTCGCCGGTGCTGCGGGCGTTGTGAAACACGCCAGGGGGGATGGAGAGGGTATCGCCGGGGCGGAGGGTGAACGTCTCGTCTCCAAGGGTATGCTCCAGCCGCCCGGAAAGGAGGTAGAGGACCTCTTCGCAGGAGGGGTGGCAGTGGCGGGGGTTGGACCGCCCGCTCCGGATGACCACGCGGCCCAGAGTCAGGCCCTCCGCGTTCCCGACCTCCCGGCTGGCGAGCCAGCGCAGGCTGCCCCAGGAGGTCTCGTCATGGGCCTCTTCGACTTCGGACGCGGAGAGATACGGTTTCGGCATTCGATGTCCCTTCGTTTTGAGAAAAGGGTGAAAACGTGCGGTCGGTCGGAAGCCATCGCTAAAGCTTGCTGCGTTTCGGTTGTGGCTTTCTTCCTGTATTTTCCGCCTCTGTTTGGCCTTCCCGAAACCTTCTGCCCCTCCCAAAAGGGGAGAATCAAAGGAACCAGGTTGTAGGAAGAAAGGATCGCCGGCGCCACTCTTCATCTCGGCGCTATACGTTTTGAACCCCTGCTCGATCCCTTTGGTAAGATTCCATGTCGAAGCCCTGCTTTTGAGTACAGGGACTTCGCTATGAAAATGTTCGGATCATTCCAGGCCGGTTTCGATGAGGATGACCAACTTGCTCTTATTCCGGGGGTTTTCGATGAATCCCTTCTCGTGGAGCCGGTCCATAGCGACCCCGTCGAATCCGCTCCAGGCGCGGCAGCCGCTGTGCAGCGGGAAGAAGAGCAGGGCCGGCACACAGTCATCGATCTTATCGGTAGGAGTCTCCCTTGAGTCAAAGCGCCATCCACTCCTTCAGATCCGGGGAGAAGCCGATGAGGGGGGTCAACTCGTGGGGAACCGCTTCCGGCGCTAGTACATGACCACTAAGAATGTGAAGGGTAGAGGCGCTTCAGCTTTGTGCG
>JAHWJO010000674.1 GCA_019348365.1 Armatimonadota bacterium
AGCGCCGACCCTGCGTAGATCGAGAGGTAGCAGGTGACAAGCCCGATAGCGCTCAGGGCGTTCGCGTAGGAGGCGTACCCGCGCCGGATCGAGGTCTCTCCCGCGAGAAGGAAGAAGATCCCCGTCGCCACTCCCAGCCCGATCCGCAGCTCCGGGCTGATCCATCCCCGGTCGAAGGCGTATTTGAGGAAGAACGCAACGCCGAGCACCAGGATGAACGCGCCGACCTTCTCCACCCACTGCGTCCCGATGAGACGCTCCCAGTCCGTACCGCCCGTGAGGCCGGGGTTCAAAGGAGCGTCGGACGTTTCGGAGGGGGGATCTGAAGAGGAGGGTGGAGGAGAATTCGGTTCAGAGGGGGGATCGGCAACGGTGGAGTCCGCCGACGACACGGATGCGGCAGCCGGGTCCACCGATTCGATGTGAAGCGCGGGTTCCTCCCCCGACCGGCGAGTGGGATCGTTCGAAGACTCTCTTTCCTCAATGGTGGATCTCTGGCCCGGTGGAGAGGCAGATACGAATACCGGATCTTTTACCGGAGGGGAGGTGGCGGCGGATCTTTCGGCCTGCTGCCGCCGGATTTCTTCACGCATCAGCGTTTCCAGCGACTCCACCCGCCGGGCCAGGTCCCCGAATTCCTCTCTCGTCACGCCGATCTCTCGCTCGCTCATCTGCTTCTCCTTTAAGGCGCATGGCAACCGTCCATATATAACATAACCGACTGAGCCTCCGATAGAGGGGGACCTCCGGCCTCCGTGGGTCCGTTCGGTGGTCCTATCTTTCATGGGACTGGTAAGAGAGGGTGGAGGGAACGCAGCGTAGGGTCCCGGCGACTCAAGTCGCGGGCAACAGAGGCGCAAAGTCGGGCTGGCGGTTACAACCGCCGGTTTTCCCAAACAAGGCACCTACGCAGCCTCACGCCCTCGCTGGACAGACGGTGGATTTGTGCTACAATTAACCCGAAGACGTTTTCAGGCCGATCCGAGCGGGTCGGCCTTTACTGTGTTCAGGAGTTAAGCTACTGTGATCAGGTGAGCGGCGTGCCGGCGGAAATCGCGGCACGCCGCTGAATTCAGAAAGGGACCTCAATGGACTGGACGGACATCCTCCGGGAAGCCGAGAACCTCCAGGATCGCTCCCAAGCGATCAGGAGGCATCTTTGACCTCTCCAACGCGAAACTCGAAATCGATCAGATAGAGGGCCAATCGTCCGAATCGGATTTCTGGAACGACGCAGACCGGGCGCAGAATCTCATGCAGAAGCTCGCCTCCCTCAAGGCGACCGTGGAGCCCTGGGAACGGCTGGAGCGGCGGCTGCTGGACATCCGGGACTACGCCGCCATGGTCGAAGCCGACGGCGCGGAGTCGGAGGAATTCCGCGCCGAAGCCGAGCGGGAGCTTCGGGCCGCGCGGGAGGAATTTGACGAGCTGGAGATGACGACGCTCCTCTCCGGCGAGCACGACCGCTCCAACGCGATCATGGAGATCAACTCGGGCGCGGGCGGCACCGAAGCCTGCGACTGGGCCGAGATGCTGCTGCGGATGTATCTCCGATGGGCCGAGCGCAACGGCATCAAGGCCGAGGTCGTGGACCGTTCGCCGGGGGACGTGGCCGGAATCAAGAGCGCGACCGTGATGATGCGCGGCCCGATGGCGTATGGTAAACTGAAGGGGGAGCGAGGGGTGCATCGGCTGGTGCGGATCTCCCCCTACGACGCGAACAAGCGCCGCCACACCTCGTTCGTCTCCGTGGGCGTCACCCCGGAGGTCGAGGAGCAGGAGGTCGTCATCGACCCCGAAGACCTCGAAGAGGACCGGTTTCGGGCGGGGTCAGCGGGCGGGCAGCACATGCAGAAGAACGAGACCGCCGTGCGGCTCACCCACAAGCCAACGGGTTTCGTCGTCGCCTGCCAGAATGAGCGGAGCCAGGTCCAGAACCGCGCCGTCGCGATGAAGATCCTCGCGGGCCGCCTGTATGAGCTCCAGCAGGAAGAAAACCGCAAGAAAATGGATGCCATTCGCGGAGAAACGCGGTCTATCGAATGGGGGAACCAGATTCGCTCGTACGTGTTCCAGCCTTATACCATGGTGAAGGACCACCGGACGGGCGTGGAGACGGGCAACGTCATCGCGGTCATGGATGGGGAGATCGACC
>JAHWJO010000219.1 GCA_019348365.1 Armatimonadota bacterium
TGATTGCCGCTCTCTACAATCTCGATTACGCTACATGACTTTTGCAAGAGGTCTATTCTGGACGGCGAGGATCAGCGACGCCGTTATCTCATCCAGTCGCTGCTCCAGGCGGAGGGCCTCTCCTTGTCCGGCTATCGTACGCGGTTCGGCTCCGAGGTGGTTGCGGACATGCCGGAGCTGCTTCTCCTCCAGCAGTCCGGCCTGGCGGCGGTGGCGGACGGGAGACTCCGTCTAACAGAATGGGGACTCGAGCGGTCGGACGTGGTCGGCCCATGGCTTTATTCCGAGAAAGCCCGCGAACGGATAGAGGCCTACGAATGGCGCTGACGCTGTCGATCCTTTACCGTGGGCCGCTGGCCAGTTGTAACTACGCCTGCCGGTACTGCCCTTTCGCCAAGCGAACGGAGGATCGGGAGGCGCATGAGACGGACCGTGCGGCGCTGGAGCGGTTCGTGGACTGGTCGGAGACCCGCGCTGAAGATCGGCTGTCGATCCTGTTCACCCCCTGGGGCGAGGCCCTGATCCACCGGCGGTACCAGGACGCGCTCATTCGGCTGACGGGGAGGGCGAACGTCGCCAGGGCCGCCGTCCAGACGAACCTCTCCTGCCGCCTGGACTGGGTGGAGGCCTGTGACCGGGAGAAGCTCGCCCTCTGGGCGACGTTCCACCCCTCCCAGACGACCCACGAGCGGTTCCTGCGGAAGTGCCGGGTGTTGGACGACCGGCGCGTGCGGTACAGTGTCGGGGTGGTGGGGCGGCGGGAGCACTTCGGGGAGATCGAGGCCCTGCGCCACGACTTGCCCGCACCGGTGTACCTGTGGGTCAACGCCTACAAACGGAGGCCCGGCTACTATACGACGGAGGAGATCGACAGGCTGGCCTCTCTCGACCCTCTGTTCCCGATGAACCTGCACTCGCACCCGAGTCGGGGGCGGGAGTGCCGCACGGGAGAGAGCGTCCTCTCCGTGGATGGGGAGGGGAATATCCGCCGGTGTCACTACGTCAGCCGGGTCCTCGGCAACCTCTACGAGCCGGGATGGGAAACGATGCTTTATCCCCGGAAGTGCCCGAAACCCACCTGTGACTGCTACCTGGGGTACGCCCATCTTCCCCATCTGGAACTGAAGAGCGCTTTCGGAGACGGGGTACTGGAGCGGGTCCCATCGCAACCGATCCAGTGGCAGTTACAACCCCCCTGAATATAGCAGAACTTACGCTTGGTTTAAATGACTCTGTCACCTGAGCTTATTCCCTGTCCTGCTGAGCGAGCGAAGAATCTGCGTGTAGAGAGGTGGAAGAAACGCAAATTCTTCGCTCGCTCAGCAGGACAGAGGTGAGCCAGAACGACAAATACCAGAATCAGAAGGACAAGAAGCGGTAGCTTTTGCGTAAGTACTGCACGAAAAATATCAACGCTCGTCCACGACCCGAACGGCGTCCGCCTCCTCTTCCCCGATTTTCTCCCCGGCCCCGGACGATGATTCGCCATACACCTGCCACGCGCCCGCCATCGCCGCCGAGAGGGTGAACACCAGCGCGAGCGGACCCATGAGGAGCAGCGGCTTCCACTGCTCCGTCACGCTCTCCACAAACACCTGGCTCTTATCCGCGCTGTCGATGAAGAAGAGCCCCACGGGAATCAGGAGCAGCGGGATCAGCGTACGCAGGATAAGGACGTACGCCACGACGCTCGCCAGCCCGTACCGGCCCCCGAACCGGCCCGCCACCCACCCGCCCAGAAAGAAGGCGATGTAAGAGAAGCCGGGTCCGAAGAACCCCTGCGGCTCCGTCCGGGTCAGCATGCCGACCGCGTCCGGCACGGCGTCCAGCAGGAGAAGGAAAAGGAACGCGCCCGCCGCGCGCAGGATTTCCCGCCGCCGCGACGGATACTTTTCGGTCGCCGCATCTCCCGGCGGGGAGAGCCAGGAGGGATGCGACAGCGAGCGGCGGAAGAGAAACGCAATGCCGATCGTCAGCCCGGCCAGGAAATAGATGATTCCGTACAACAGCGGCATGGTGAATCCCCACTCAGTCCCCGAAGAGGTCTTCCTTCGGCGGGTTGGCGTCGGTCAGCACACTCACGTCTCCCACCGGCCAGGCGGGGATCGGGCCGTGCGCCGCGATCCGGGTCAGCTCGCGGATCTCCGGTCGGCGGAGCGTTCTCACCCGGCGGACCCACTCCCGGCGGTCGGGAAGCCGTCCCCCGTTCCGTGCGATCATGATCAGGTTCTCATGATCGGTTTCCGTCTGATAATCCGTGAGGACGGACTGAATGGGGAAGACCTGCACGTCAGAAAAGACGTTCTGGAGCGTCTTGTACTCCGAGCGCCCGAACCGGCTGCGCGGGCCTTTCTGCGCCGCGATGACGTTCGCGACCAGCGCCCCGCCTGGATTCAGGTGGTTCTTGACGAGCCGCATGAACTCCACCGTGGTCAGCATGGGGGGCGCGCTGTGGGCGTCGTAGGCGTCGAGGAGGATCAGGTCGTACTTCTTCTTGCTCTTCTGCAGGAACGCCCTTCCGTCGCCCACCGTCACGTTCATTCGGGAATCCTGAGGCAGCTTGAAATACGTCTTCGCGATGTGGGCCACCGCCGGATCGATGTCCACCGCATCGACCGTCATCTTCGGATAGAAGGAGTGGAACTGGCGTGGCCCCAGGCCGCCCCCCAAGCCGATGAACAGCGCGGATTTCGCGTTCGGGACCACCGCCCGGCCCAGGTGGAACCCGTCCACGTACCGGAAGGCGCTCCGGTTCGGGTTCCGGCGGTCCTGGCCGGATTGTAGGGACTTCCCGAAGATGAGAAACCGGTAGAATTCGTCCTCCACCACCTTGATGTCGCCGTTGAAGCGAGACTGCGTCTCATGGAGAGTGCGGTAACGGGGACCGTCCCCGATCTCCCAGGCGCGCAGGGAGGGGAAGGTCCAGAGACCCACGAGCGCCGCGCCCACCGCGATTCCCCACCGTAGAAACCGGCGCCGCCCGTTTCCGTTCGTATCCTTTGACTTCTTTACTGCCAACTTCACGTCAATCCTCTCAATCCTCTAAGGCCAGAGCGTCCGGGTCGGACACGGTGAACGCGCGGGCCGCTTCCGGGGAGAGCCACTCCGAGAGCCAGACCGCCGCCTCTTCGACCTCCTCGGTGTTGAAATCGTGGCTGCCGGGCCGCACGGTGATCTTCAGCCGGTCGGAGACGGCGAGATCCTGGTACCGCGTGCCCCCTTCCCACTCGATGCGCCGCACCCCTTCGATGGGCATGCTCGCGTCCGCGTCCCGCGCGAGCAGGAGATAAGCGCGGGGCGCGAGGCTGGCGACCAGCTCCGGGTGATCGAAGTGCTCCAGAATGCCGGGGATGAAATAGGAGGGATCGTGGAAATTCACGTCCGACCACCGGGCGAACAGGTCCATGCTTCCGATCCCTCCGCAGGCGGTGACGAGGCACTTCACGCGGTCATCGAGCGCGGCGGTGTAGAACCCGACGGTCCCGCCCAGGCCGTACCCCATCACTCCCATCCGGTTCTCGTCCACATCGTCCCGGCTCGCCAGCATGTCGAGGGTCTGCATCGCTTCCCAGACGAACGCGCCCATCAGGCTGCGCCCGTACAGCTGCTCGATCTTGGCCTGTTCGCTGAGCTGCCCCGAACGCTTCCCGAAGGTCCGCTGGGTAATGGAAACGGTGAGCATCCCCTGCCGCGCCAATTCGCGCCCCCACCCCCGCAGCCAGCCGAGGCGGGAATCGTAGTAGAACCGGTCGCCCATGACCGTTTTGCGGCCCTGGTTCACGCCGTGGAGGCAGAGAACGGCGGGCAGGGGGTGGTTCATCTCGTCGGGCTTCGCCAGGATGCCCGTCACGTCCTCGCCGGGCTCACTGTCGAAACTGAATTCCTCGATGATGAGGCCCTCTTCGATGCGGCGGTCCAGCAGCCGGACGTTGGTATCCCCATCGGTCCGGGGGAGGCCCAGCAGCCGGGCGAGGGTGGTTGGGGTCTCCCCCTGCGCGCGAGGTCGCCAGGGGTCCTCTTCGGCGGTTTCGGGGAGATATTGGAACGCTTCTCCCGGCGCTTCCTCGTGTTCGGGGCCGGACGGGAGGGTCGGATCCAGATCGCTCAAAAGGGGTTGCTCCTCTCTGTGATGGTGGCAGCGAATCCCCGCCACCCCTTTTAGCTTACCTCAAGAACCGTTTTGCGCCAACTGTGTGGCGCCGCAGGGGAAGATCGTGCCGGATGCAACCATCCGAGTTACCGATCACCTTCGGCGCTGTAAAAAGACCCGTACAAGCGACAGGCCTCTCCGATTACGAGGGGCCTGTCGCTTGTACGGGTTACAGATGGGTCAGGATCACGCGGTTTAGAAGATCGCCGGGTTCATCTCGATCCTGTGCGAATTTGACTCCGGAGCCGGGGTGCGTTTCTCCCGCTCGATGGAATCTTTTTCTGCCTGCATCTTAGGCACGACGCTGGAGCAGAACGCTTTCACCATCTGCGGGTCGAACTGAGTGCCCGCCCCCTTCGCCAGCTCCCCGACCGCGATCTCCAGGGACAGCGCCTTGCGGTAGGGACGATCCGTGGTCATCGCGGAAAACGCATCCGCCACCGCCATCAGCCGACCCATGATCGGTATTTCATCTCCCACCAGGTTGTCGGGATAGCCTTTGCCGTCCCACCGCTCGTGGTGGTGTCGAACCCCCGGCACGGTTTCCGCCATCCCCGGCACCGCCGAGACGAACAGCGCGCCCAGAGTCGGGTGGGTCCGCATGATGTCCTCTTCTTCTTTGCTGAGGCGCTGCGGCTTGCGGAGGATCTGATCCGGCACGCCGATCTTTCCCACGTCGTGCAGCAGGCCCGCGAGGCGAAGGATGCGGATCTCGTCGTGCGACCAGCCCAGCCATTCCGCCATCCAGCAGGAGTAGCGGGTCACTTCGTCGGAGTGGCGGCGGGTATAGCCGTCCTTGTTGTCCACCGCCGAGATCATCGCGTCGAAGACCCCGAAGTTCTCTTCGGCCATGAGACGTCGGTGCTGGCGCACCTCTTCGGTCGCGGCGACGGCGCGGCCCCCCTGCCGCTTGCTCTCATACATGTTCTCGTCCGCGAAGGCGAGCAGCGTGTCGCGGTAGTCGCCGTCGTACGGGTAGACCGCGATGCCTGCGCTCACGCCGACCGGAATCTGCCGGTCAGCGTCACGGAATTTCACGCCTTTTAACTCGAGGTACTCGTTGATCCGGTCCGCCACCACGATGGCCTCGTGGGCGGTGCAGCCGGGCAAAATGGCGAGGAACTCGTCGCCGCCGTGCCGCCCGAAGGTGTCCGTCAGCCGGCAGACCTCCTTCAGCGCTTTCCCAACCGTCCGCAGGACCTCATCCCCGAACGGATGGCCGTAGGTGTCATTGAAGTTCTTGAAGTTATTCAGGTCCATCACGACGACGGAGACGACGTTGTTGTCGCGCTGGGCGCGGGCGATCTCCTGTTCCAGCCGCTCCTGGAGCGCCCGGTGGTTGTACAGGCCCGTGACGGAATCGCGGTCGGCCATTTCTCGGGCTTCCCGGTAAAGCCGGGCGTTCTCGAGGGCGCCGCCTACCAGTGAGCTCATCGCTTCGAGGAGCGAGAGGTCTTCGTCCGTGAAATTGCTGTCCAGTATGCCGATCCAGAACAGTCCCAGCACCCGTTCATGGGACACCAGCGGCAGGATCACGCGATGCCAGTTCTCGGCGGGCAGCGGCGAGCAGAGGCCGTTGGGAACGTAGCCCAGCTGCTCCGGCGGGCGGAGCCGGGGGGAAACGTGGTCCGACCAGGCGACGACGAGCTGCGCCCCGGCGGGCTCTTCCTCTTCGTTGAGCGCGTAACCGCCGCCCCACGATCTGGGGATGATGTTGACGATCTCCTTGAGCGTCTCCCGGAGGATGACCCGGCTTTCAAGGGAGGCGTTGGCCGTGACCATGATCGTGTTGAGCGCGTCGAGGCGGGTCCCCTGCTGCTCCAGCTCCGCCTTATGCTCCAGCAGCACGTACGCCTGTTTCTCCAGCTGCGCGCGATGGGTCTCCAGCGTCACGTTCGTCGATTGAAGCTCTTCGGTCCGCTCGTCCACCCGCTGCTTCAGGATCTGCGCGAAGTCGAGGTTTTCGTAGGAGGTGATGATCTGTCGCCGGATGAGCAGGAGAAAGAGCCCGGAAACGAGGACGATGGAGCTCATCCCCACCCGTCGGTCGTCGCCGATATCGTGGAGGAGGATCAGGATGCTCGCGCTGATCGAAAGGGCATAGGGGAAGATGAGGCGGAGCTTTGCGGATAAGTCCAGGCCCTCGCCGAGCTCCTCCAGCTTCCGCGACTCGTTTTGCTCAACGGCGTTCTTTTCCGCACCCGGCCACCAGGCCGAATAGCCCATCAGGCAGAACGAGAGCGCCCAGAGCGCCGACACCCACCAGCCCGGAAGATACTTGCCGGTGGAGAGCAGAACGTCCTCCATCTGGAATTCCATGCCGATGCTGGCGACGACGGCGGACGCCAGGCCGCCCAGCAGCAGGGGCAGCGCCCAGGAGCCCCGCTCGCGGACGTTCTGGAGCACCGCCAGCACGATGACGACGGCCATGACGCTCATGCCCGCCGCCGGGTACGCGAATGCGACCGCTTTGACCAGAAGGGATGCGTCCGAGGAGAAGATCGGTCCCAGGAGATACACCCAGGTCAGCGCGCCCAGCGAGGCGATGGCGAGGAGCGCATCCACCACGCTCCGGGCGTAACGGATCGAGCGGATCTTGCCCCACGAAGCGTAGAGGGAGGTCAGGACGGTGTTCCAGACTTTCCCGGCAAACCCGTCGGAGTGCTTGCTGGTGTGGAGCTGCAGCCCGCCGTAAAAGTAGAAGAAGAACTGGCCGATCAACCCGACATCCATGAATCCCGGCCATCCGGGCGATTTCCCCAGCGCCACCACGCTGTAGAGGCGATACCCCTGGGAGAGGGCGAACAGGAAATTCCCGAATCCGATGGCCTGCCACGCCCGCGCCAGTTCCGGATCGCGGGGGTGCTTACGGGCGCGGAGAAGGCAGGAGACGCCGGAGAAGATCGCCACCCCCAGGAGCATCACGAGAGACAGCGCGCGAATCGCCGTGCCGCTCCCCGTCTGGTAAACGCTCCACAGGAAAAGGAGGAAGTAGACCGCCAAACCCGCCCCCAGTAACGCCCGGCCCATCCGGGAACGGTCGAGAGGGATCACGAGTTGAGGCGTATCCCCGTGAGGAGAAAGATCCGGCGGAGAGGGGGGAGGGGGAACGTTCTTCGCCTTGGGGGGAGGGCTAGCCAGCGACAAATTCGGCCTCCATCAATCGAGCAGCCATGAAAGTGAACCTCACAGCGTCGGACGGGTGAGGAAGGAAACATTCGACGGGGCGGCGGAGGGGGGGTACGTGGACCGGAAACCGATGGCCCCTCGCCGAAACGGGTGGGAAGCTCGGCTCTCGCCGCTTCCTTAACCTATTAAACCCGATGCGGAGGGGGTTTTATGGGGGTATGACGAGAACGTTACAGGGGAGCGATTCCGTTCCCCTCATGAACTATCGGTAGTAGCCATCGGACGATGGAGGGACATGAAGCATAAAGAGGAT
>JAHWJO010000220.1 GCA_019348365.1 Armatimonadota bacterium
CCGGACGATCTCCATCGGCTGCCCGGCCAGGAAGCCCATCGCTAGCGCCGCCGCGAGGAGCGCCAGCCGCACGTCCACCTTCTTCGCCACGGCGTAGATCGCTCCGGCAATGATCAGCGCTCCCAGAATCAGTGTCATGAGAAGCCCCTGAACGTCGGTTCGGGAAGGGGAAGACAGAGGTACGAAATCCCACATCACGGAATTCCGGTCTACGCTTTCTCGCTCCCGCCGTGAAGTTCCTCTCGCGTTTCGTACAGAACGCATGGCGTATGACCGCTCGCGTTCCTCAGGGCTGATTCAACGTTTCATGAAGGAGAAGAGAAAACGGGTTGGAAATAGAACATATGTTTGTGATAATAGGATAGACTTTACCTCTCCCCGTCCCTGACGGTAGCCGTTTGGAACCGATCGCAAATGGAGACTCGATTATCTCGGCCGAGGGAAGCATCCTCCCCTTCCCTGTCCGCCCCATTCACCCCTCAGCAGGTAGAAGTCCTCCGCCGGACCGTCGCGAAAGGCGCGACGGACGACGAATTCTTCATGTTCGCCAGCCTGTGTGCGCGCTACCAGCTGGACCCGTTCAACAAAGAGATCTGGTTCTCAAGTACGGCCCGACGCCGCTCATCATGACGAGTCGCGACGGCTACCTGAAGATCTGCCAGCGCGACCCGGATTTCCTGGGCATCCATTCCGCCGTGGTGCGGGAGGGCGACGAGTTCGAGCTGTGCCCGGCGGAAGGCCGGGGGATCCACCGTTTCAGGACCCAACGGGGGCGAATCCTGGGGGCATGGGCGACGGTGAATCACCGACGGCGCGGCCCCGTCATCTGCTTCGCCGATTTCGCGGAGTACGACATGAGCAAAGAGCGGGGCGGCGATGTCTGGATGCGGTATCCCTCCGCCATGATCTGCAAGGTCGCCGAGGTGATGGCGCTCAAGCGGCAGGGAGGCGTTTCCGGCCTCGTCACCTGCGAGGAGCTGCGGCCGGACGGCGGCTCCCCCTCCTTTCCCCGGAATGGCGGCCCGACTCCGGCGGACAGCGGGGGAATTCCGGACACGGAGGAACGCCAGGTACCGGCGGCATCGACGGACGGGCTCGTGACCGCTCTCGGCGACTCACCCGCTCCGAACCGGAGCAGGGATCAGCATGACCGGGTGAAGGCTGCGCTGCGCAAGCTGGTATACACGCCCCAATCGGCGGGACGCTGGCTCCGCAAAAGGTTTACAAAGCGGAGGATGATCGACCTTACGGAAGAGGAGTGCCGGGACGCATTGAAAATTCTAGCGGAAGAATGGAAGCGGAAGAATCACCTCGGCCTCGCCTCTCCTTCTCCATCTTCCGTCGAATCCGTTCCAGAGAGTGACGTGCCGGAACCGACCCCCTGTGTTGCATCCGTTCCAGGGAACGCTCCCCCCGGAACGGCATTTATACTGGAAGAGAGAACGCTCCCAAATAGTATCGCTCTCCTCAAGCGGCAGCGCCTCGCGGAGATCAAGGACCTGGAGATGCGGGTCTGGCCGGACCGCGCTTCCCGGCCTCACTATGCGGCGCGGTATCGAACCGCCATGCTGCACCTTCCCGAACGGCTGCATGAATGCACGCTGGAGCAACTGGAGGAGTATCGGCGCTCTCTGGAAGCCTACCTCACCTCGGAGGAAGACCGGTAAAACTCCGTTAAAAATCCTGTCATGAAAAGGAGGGCAACCCCCAGGCCCCCCTCCAGCTTACCGAACCCCTTATTATGAGTCGTTAAGCCGCGACCGTCTCTTCTTGCCGCCCGAAGTTCGTCTCGTAGAGCTCCTGCACCCGGCGCAGCTCCTCTTCGGAGAGGGGCGGTGTATCGGGGGCTTTGGCGAACTCCTCCAGCTGCTCCTCATCGTAGACGTTGGGCAGGCAGGAGACGACGATCGGGTCGGCGAGGAGCCACTGGAGCGCGGCCTGCCCGAGCGTCCGGCCCGGCTCCTCCAGAAACCGCAGCTTCTCGACCTTCTTGACGCCTTCCACGAGCCATTTGCGCGGGCGATGGCGGCGGTGGTCGTTGGCCGGGAAGACGGTGTCTTCGGTGTACTTCCCTTCGAGCATCCCGGAGGAGTGGGTGACGCGGATGAGCTGGCCCGTGTTCGTCTGGCGGCCCGCCTCGCAAAACTCCCGGCCCGGCGACTGCTCCAGGATGTTGTAGATCATCTGAACGAACGCGAGGTTCGGGCGCAGCTCCATCGCGCGGAGCCCCTCTTCTCTCCAGCCGATGGCCGGGCCGAGCGCCACGCCGTACCCCCGGATCTTCCCTTCCGCCACGAACGTTTCGAGGAGGGCGAACAGGTCGTCGCTCTCGATGTGGGTCATGCGGGGATTGTGAAGCTGGTAGAGATCGATGTAATCGGTGTTCAGCCGCTCCAGGCTCTTTTCCAGTGCGAACCGGACGAAATCGGGGGAGAAATCGTGCGGAATCTCCTGCTGTCCCCGCCGTTCGTTGCCGTGCTCGTAAAAGTTGTAGCCGAACTTCGTGGCGATCTGGATCTGATCCCGCCGGCCGGGAAACGCCTGAGCGAGGAGGGATTCCGCTCGCCCGTTGCCGTACCCGTCGGCGGTGTCGAAGAAGGTGATACCCAGGTCGAACGCCTTCTGATGGAGCCGGACGGCTTCCTCGTCCGTGTAATGGCCCCACCAGCCGGTGCTTACGGTCCAGTTGCCGAACCCGATTTCGGAGACGCGGACGTCGGTGCCGGGAAACGTGCGAAATTTCATGGCGATCCTCTTTATACTAAAGCTGAGAAGAACAGGATTTAGAGGGGACGGGTCCTTCTTACTATTATGATACCGATTTCGCTTTTCAATTGGGAAATGGAAAGCAGGGAAACATGGCCGAAGCATCGGGAGTTAGCGGATCGGGAGCATGGCTGGAACGGCTGTTTCGCCTGCGGGAGAACCGTACCACCGTTCAGACCGAACTCGTCGCGGGGCTGACGACGTTCGTCACGATGGCGTACATCATCTTCGTGAACCCGCTCATCCTGGGCTCCCTGCCCGACCCCACCGGCGCGACCCTCTCCAAAGCTGCCGTGATGACCGCCACCTGCCTGACCGCCGGGGTGATGTCCCTGCTGATGGGGCTGTACAGCAACTACCCCATCGCGGTGGCGGCGGGGATGGGCCTGAACGCCATCGTCGCTTACGAGCTGGTGGGGCAGCACCGGCTCACCTGGGCCGGGGCGATGGGGATCATCGTGGTGGAAGGGGCGGTCATCACCCTGCTGGTGCTGGGCGGCATCCGTGAGGCGATCATGAACAGCATCCCGCTCAACCTCAAGCGGGCCATCGGGGCGGGGATCGGTCTGTTCATCGCATTCATCGGACTCCAGCAGGCGGGAATCGTGACGTTCACCCCGGAGCGGCTGGCGATGGGAGACATCACCCGGCTGCCGACCGTCCTCGCGATCCTCAGCCTGATCGTGACGGCGTACCTCGTCGCGCGGGGGGTGAAAGCGGGGCTGCTCTTCGGCATCCTCGGCACGACCCTCGCCGCCATCGCCGCCAACGCCATGACCGGCGGGAATGCGGGGTTCCCGCCGGGCTCCGCCGTCCTCCCGACTCAGGTGGTCGCCCTTCCCCGGACCGACACCATCGGGCGGTTCGATTTTTCCGCCTTCGCGCTGATGGGGATCATTCCCGCCGCGCTCGTCGCGTTCTCGGTCATGCTCTCCGACTTCTTCGACACCATCGGGACGGTGGTCGCCATCGGGGAGCAAGCCGGGTACGTCGGCCCGGAGGGGACCCTGCCCCGCGCCCGCCGGGTGCTGCTGGTGGATTCCGTGGCGGCGATGATGGGCGGCATGACAGGGTCCAGCTCCGCCACGAGCTACATCGAGAGCGCCGCCGGAGTGGCCGCCGGCGGGCGCACCGGACTCACTGCCGCTGTGGTGGGGCTCTGCTTCCTTCTCGCGAAGTTCGTCAATCCTCTGGCGGGGGTTGTGCCGCAGCAGGCCGTGGCTCCGGCGCTGATCATCGTGGGGGTCCTGATGTTCGGGGTGGCGAAGGAGATCCCGTTCGAGCGGATCGAGGAGGGGTTGCCGGCGTTCGTCACGATGGTCCTCATGCCGTTCACGACGAGCATCACGAACGGGATCGCCGCCGGATTCCTGCTCTACACCGCTATCCTGCTGCTGTTGGGCCGGGGCCGGGAGATCCGCCTGCCGATGTACGTGGCGGACCTGGGATTCCTGATCTACTTCCTTCGCCCCGTCATCGAGGTGTGGTTGAGGTAACGGTGCGCGGTTACTTTCCTCCAGAAAAACTTTTAATACCCAGTGGATGATGAAAGGATCCACTGGCGTTAGGTTACCGCGACTGGAGTCGCTTCTGTGGAGCTTGCGGCTGTGTGTCCGTGCGGGACACCTCCCATGCCACCCTGTCTCGTTTCTTTTGGTATTTATTCTCACTGCTGCAGAGAGCAGGAGCGTGCGCTAACTTACGGTACCGATCACATGAATATCGCTGTATCTCAGGCGGATTGCGCTTTTCTCTGTGTTGTGATAAAATAACGTATCAACAGAAAACCGTTCATTTTTCACCCTCGTTCCTCTTCCCCCCTCACCAGCCCCTCGCTCGATATGGGATGCGCGAACGGACCCGATCCTGTTCGGTTGACACTCTCGCGCACCGTCTCCCTCCGGCTCCACAGCTCAAGAGGCGTCACTTATACCCGCAAGCGCGCTTCGGTGTACCTGGCCGAAGATGGCGGATGAGAAACGATCACGTACCTTATATGACCTTCAAAGAATTTGGGCTTCACGCCGCCCTTTTGCGCGGCCTGGAAGACCAGGGGTTCACCGAACCCACCCCCATCCAGCGGGATTCCATCCCCCTGGCCCTGCAACATCGCGACCTGCTCGCCTGCGCCATGACCGGAAGCGGCAAGACGGCGGCCTTCCTGCTGCCGATCATGAACGACCTCATCGGGAAGCGCCGGGGCACGACGCGAGCCCTCATCCTCACGCCCACGCGAGAACTGGCGGCGCAGATCGACGAACACCTGCGGCTGCTGGCCCGCCACACCGAGATCACCTCCGCCGCCGTCTTCGGCGGGGTAGGGATGGACCCCCAGGTCCGCGCCTTCCGGAAAGGCGCAGACATCCTGATCGCGACCCCCGGACGGCTACTGGATCATATGCGCCAGCCCTACGCGCGTCTGGACGGCCTGGAGCATCTCGTGCTGGACGAGGCCGACCGAATGCTCGATATGGGCTTCCTCCCCGATATCCGCCGGATCCTGAAGGCGCTGCCGACCCAGCGCCAGACCTATTTCTTCTCCGCCACGATGCCCCCGGCCATCGCGTCCCTCGCGAGAGAGATGCTGAAGAACCCCGCCACGCTCAACATCGAGCGGCAGGCGGCCCCGGCGACCGGCATCACCCACGCGGCCTATTTCGTCCCTCAAACGATGAAATCGCCCCTGCTGGTCCACCTTCTCCAGCGCGACCCTATGGAGAGCGTCGTCGTATTCACGCGCACCAAGCACCGGGCCAACCGCCTGGCCGACTATCTGGTGAAACACGGCATCACCTGCGCGCGGATTCATGGCAACCGCAGCCAGTCCCAGCGGACGCTCGCGCTCGGCGGCTTCAAGAACCGGGAGTTCCGGGTCCTCGTGGCGACCGACATCGCCGCGCGGGGGATCGACGTGGAAGCGTTGAGCCACGTCGTCAACTTCGACGTGCCGCATGTGGCGGAGGACTATATCCATCGGGTGGGACGTACGGCCCGCGCCGAAGCGACGGGGGATGCCGTCACCTTCGTCTCCCCGGATGAGGCCCAGGATTTCAACGACATCGAAAAGGCGCTCGGCAAGCGTATCCCCCGGCTGGAAACTCCGGCGCTCGACACAGCGAAGATCGAAGAGCAGCGGCCCGAGACTCCGGTAGGCGAGCGTCTTGCTGCCCACCGTCGTCAACATACGTCTCCTCATCCCGCGAGAAACGAGAAAGACCGGCGCGCTCCGGGGAAGAAAGCCGCTCCCTCACCCGCTCGACAGGCGGCGGAACGGACTCCCGTCGGATCAGCGACACGGAACACGGCCCTTGCCTCGCACGGGAAACCCGCGTCGAGACGAACCCAGGATTCGGGCCACTCCCCATCGAGGGAACGTTCCATGAGCGCGGGAAAACGGTTCTCTCAACCGGTAGGGGCGATCCTCTCGACCCACTCTTCAAAGAGTTCCGCCCCTGCCCATGCGAACGCAAGCACGGGTCAGCCGGAGCGCGGGAAAGTCGTATCATCCCGGCGGCGTCAGCGAGAAGACTAACGCCGGTAGAACGTTGAATAAACTGCTTGAGCAGAAGTAAAGAGGCCATTGAGGTGGGTTTATTACCTACCTCAATGGCCTCTTTACTTGTGATATCAAGATGCCAGTGAGTTGCCGTAGGCCCGGCGATTAAAATCGCAGTAACATAGGCACGAAGTCGGCCTGCGCCGACTTAAAACCCAACCGTTTACCCACCTACTCTATCATTCGTGCCTATTTACTGCTTCCGGAGGGCTGCCGCTTCCACGCGTCGCGCTTCGGCCTCCATGTATCGTCTCCGTAAAACGGGGTACATCGCTCCCGTCACGCCCGTGAGGATCAGCCCGATCAGCAGGAACGGATACCAGATCGCGTACGGCTGACGGTCCGCCAAGGCCAACAGCCCGACGAGCAGGTTGATCACGCCGAACACGAAAAACGCGAGCCACCCGCCGAGAATCCAGGCGCGCCCTTTCCCTTGCGGAGCCAGCATCCCGGCGAGCCCGCCCAGAACGCCGAGCAGCATCCCCCCGACACCCCCAACGACGGCGCCGTACCACGCCCCAAATGCGTTCACATCAGTAAACCAGGGTTCAGCCATATCATTCCTCCGATTTCCGCTCGTACTCCTTCCGGTTCAGCTCCTGAATCGCACGGGCGGCGGAGAGGGTGATCTCTCCTCGCTCAACGAACCCCGCCAGCATTTCCGACATCGCATCCACGGGCCGCTGCTCGACGAGCCGGTTCAGCCGATGGATCAGGCGGTCCAGCCGGGCGCGAAGAGTCGGGTAGCTGACGCCGTATTCCCGCGCCAACTCCTTTAGGGAGCCGGAAGCGAGCACGAACCGCAGCACGAACTCACGATCCGCCTCCTCCAGCAAGAAGAGGGGATGCTGCCGCTCCAACGGAGCGGATTCCTTCTCAACGACAAAATCCTCATTCACCCCATCATTTTATCGCGTTATTCAATATAATTCAAATCTTGTTGAATATTGTTCAACCTGCGGGATTCCAAAAGGGTTTCCCTACTCGGCGGTGTATGGATATAGGTGCTCGGATGTGTCGGCGGAATGGAGAGGCTGCGCTTCCGTACCGCCCGTTGGCACACCCTTCGCTTCTGTGCCCTCCTCCCTCTGAATAGAAAGGTCCCCCTCCTATGCCTGCCCCTCTGGGAATCGGAATTGTCGGTGCGGGAAGCATCTCCATCCGGGGAATCATGCCCCACCTCGCCGTGCCGGACGTGCACGACCGCGTGAAGATGACGGCGGTGATGGACCCCGTCCCCGGCCGCGCCAAAGCCGCCGCCGAGAAGTTC
>JAHWJO010000221.1 GCA_019348365.1 Armatimonadota bacterium
CGTCTCCGCCACCAGCTCCCGAAGCTGATACTGGTCCTGCAGGAGGTCCGATTTGTTGAACACCGTCACGATGGGCTTGGCGGCGGCTCCCAGCTCTTCCAGCACTTCCTCGACCGCCTCCATCTGCCGCTCCCGGTCGGAGCGGGAGGCATCGACGACGTGAACCAGCACGTCGGCCTCCATCACCTCTTCGAGGGTCGCGCGGAACGCCGCCACCAGGTGGTGCGGCAGCCGCTGGATGAACCCGACCGTATCGGTGAGGAGGACTCCCCAGCCGTCCGGCAGCAGCACGCGCCGGGTCGTCGGGTCGAGGGTGGCGAAGAGCTTGGGGTCGGTGAAGACTTCCGCACCGGTCAGCACGTTCAGCAGGGTCGATTTCCCGGCGCTGGTGTAGCCGACGAGCGCGGCGTGGGGGAACGGGGTCTTGCGGCGGCCCTGCCGCGCCATCCCGCGATGCCGCTTCACCTCGGTCAGCTCCTTCTCGATGTCGGAGATGCGCTTCCGGATGCGGCTGCGGTCCGATTCGAGCTTGGTTTCGCCGGGTCCGCGCCCGCCGATGCCGCCCTGCTGCCGCTCGAACTTGGTATACTGGGCGGTGATGCGCGGGAGGAGATAAGTGAGCTGCGCCAGCTCGACCTGGAGCTTCCCTTCGCGGGTGTGGGCGCGCTGGGCGAAGATGTCCAGGATGAGCTGGGTGCGGTCCAGCACCGGCACGCTGATGACCTCCTCCATATTCCGGCCCTGGGTGGGGGAGAGGTCATCATCCACGAGGACGACATTCGCCTGCGCTTCTTTCACTGCATCGGCAAGTTCCTGGAGCTTCCCCTTGCCGAGGTAAGAGGCCGAGTCCGGCTCGTTCCGCTTCTGATGAAATTCCCCGGCGATCTCCACCCCCGCCGTGGAGGCGAGCTCGCGCATCTCGGCGGGGTCCTGATCCTGCTCCACGGCGGTCAGGATCGCCCGCTCCTTCTGCTGGACTACAAAATATTTGTCTTTTTCTCGCGTCTGGGGCAAGGCGTTACCTCTGTGAAAAGCAGTCGGTGAGTCGGGAGTCCCCCTTCCGAGGGCCGGAGTGGGTGGAATTCTATTACAACTTCATGATATGGGACGGAAGACAAAACGCGCGGTTCCCTCCTACGAGGGGCTGCCGCGCGTTCCTATCTCTTTATCGAATAACGGGAGGGATCCGCTCAGGGTCGTTGCGGCTCATCCTCACAGCACTTCCTGAAGGTCGATCTCGCCTTCGTACGCCTCTTCCGCCGGGCCGGTCATGTAGATCCGGTTGTCCCCCGTCCATTCGATGAACAGGTCGCCGCCGGGGAGCTTTACCGTCACGCTGCGGCCCGTGCGATTGGTGAGGGCCGCAGCCACCGCCGCCGCGCAAGCGCCCGTCCCGCAGGCGAGGGTGATCCCCGCGCCCCGCTCCCAGACCCGCATCTTGAGGGCCTCGCGACTGAGGGGTTCGATGAACTCGACGTTGGTGCGCTGGGGGAACGTCTTATGGTTCTCGATCTCCGGCCCGATCTTCTCCACCGGAAACGCGTCGACGTTCTCCACGAAGATGACGCAATGGGGATTCCCCATGCTCACGCAGGTGATGTCGAATTTGCGCCCGGCGGCCTGGAGCTTCTCGTTGATGACCGGGCTCGGCCCCTCCCCGCGCATGGGGATGAGCTTCCGGTCCAGGATCGGCTCTCCCATATCGACCCGGACCTGCTCGACTTTCTTGTTATTGACGGTGAGCTTGAGGCCCAGCACCCCGGCGAGGGTCTCCACCTTCACGAAAGGATCGGCGTGGAGGCGGCGGTCGTAGACGTACTTCGCGAAGCAGCGGATGCCGTTGCCGCACATCTGGGGCTCGGAGCCGTCCGGGTTGAAGATCCGCATCCGGAAGTTCGCCGTCTTCGAGGGGTCCACGAGCATGAGTCCGTCGGCGCCCACGCCGAAGTGACGGTCGCACCATTTGCGGGCCAGCTCCGGCAGGCGGTCTTCGGGGAGCTTCTCTTCCAGGTTGTTCACGACGATGAAGTCGTTGCCGAGACCCTGCATTTTGGTGAACTTCACGAGATTCCTCCTGAGGTTGAGCGATGCGACATCATTTTACCACACCCTCTAAAGGGTCTCAAAGACACATCCCTTCCGCAAGACTAAGGGAATTAGGTGGATGTACTACGCTATTTCTGTTCCTCTTTGTCCTCTGCACTATAATGTCATGATGAAAAAGAAACCCTCGCAAAGGGAGATGTCGGACAAAAGCAGAGAGTAAGGTATATGTCATCCCGAACGTCAGTGAGGGGTCTGACTGTACAGGAGCGAGTCTTTCGAATTCGGGGACAGATTCCTCACTCCGTTACACTCCGCTCGGAATGACAAGGAAGGGAGTCTCTCCGCTTGGAAAGACGCTGCCGAAAGTGTCCCTGCGTAACTCCTATGAAAGAATCAGTTTTCCGGTCCGATTGAATTCAGAAAAGAATGGAGGGGAGCCCGCCGTGCCGATCTCGTTTACGCCTCTGGGAGACCGGGCGCTGGTGGCCCGGTTCGGGGAAACGATGGACGACGAGACTCACCTTCGGGTCCGTGCGCTCGCATCCCATCTGGAGGCGCACCCGTTTCCCGGCATGATCGAGATCGTTCCGGCGATGACCACCGTCGCGGTTTACTACGACCCGATGGTTCTGGCATATGAGGACGCGGCCAGCCGGGTGCAAGCCGCCGTATCCGAGATGAGCCCGGCGACGTGGAACGAGAGCCGCGCCGTGGAGATCCCCGTTTGCTACGGCGGAGTGTTCGGCCCGGACCTCGGATTCGTCGCCGAGCATAACGGTATAGCTCCGGAGGAGGTCGTCCGGCTTCACGCTTCGGCGGAGTACCGGGTGTACATGATCGGGTTTGCGCCCGGCTTCCCCTACCTGGGCGGGATGCCGGAGAAGATCGCCGCGCCGCGCCGCGCCACTCCCCGGCCCGTCATTCCCGCCGGGTCGGTGGGGATCGCCGGGATGCAAACGGGCGTCTATTCGATCCCGACGCCGGGGGGATGGCAGTTGATCGGGCGGACTCCCCTCCGCCTCTTTCTGCCGGAGCATGAGCCGCCGAGTCTCCTGCGAGCCGGGGACCGAGTCCGGTTTCTCCCCATTACGGAGGAGCAGTACGCGACTTATAGGGATGGAGAGCTGGATTCGTAAACGGGATAGGATTATCCAGTTGAAGATCTATAGAAGGGAAGCGTAACCGATGGCGCAAAGCGCGTTGCACCACCAGCATGAGTCTTCCGGCGCGACGATGGGAGAGTATGGCGGATGGTCCCTTCCCCGCCGCTACACCGATCCCGCCGGGGAACGGCACCGGGTGCGCTCCGGCGCGGGGGTCATCGACCTGTCTCACCGGGGGCGGATCCGCATCACCGGGAAGGACCGCCAGACCTTCCTCCAGGGGATGGTGAGCAACGACACCCGCGAACTGGACGAGGGCCGGGGGCTCTACGCCACGATCCTGGAACCGAAGGGGCACATGCGGGGCGACCTGACCCTCTACGCCTTTCCCGACTTCTATCTCGCCGACACCGAGCCGGGAATGGCCGCCCCCATCGCGCGGATGCTGGACCGCTACATCATCCGGGAGAAGGTCACGTTAAAAGCAGAGGACGAGGGGATGGCGTTGATCGGGGTCAGCGGCCCGGAAGCGGGGGGGATACTGCGTTCGGTCCTCCCCGAATGTCCGGCGCTGCCGTCCCCCTTCGGTTGCGCGGCGGTGAGCGCCTTCGGGACGGAACTCCTGCTGATGCGCCGCGACTTCACCGGCGAGGAGAGCTACCAGATCGCCCTCCCGGCGGAAGCGGCTCCGGAACTCTGGACATCGCTCGTCCAGGCCGGAGCGCAGCCGTTCGGGATGGAGGCGCTGGAGATCCTCCGGGTCGAGGCCGGCATCCCCCGTTACGGGCAGGACCTGTCCGAAGAGGTCATTCCGCTGGAGGCGGGGCTGGAATTCGGGATCAGCCGGGACAAGGGGTGCTACATCGGGCAGGAGGTGATCGAGAGGATCAGCAGCCGGGGCCACACGAATCGCCGGTTGCTCCCCCTCCGCTTCTCGCAGGGTTCCCCGCCCGAAGCCGGAACGGAGCTGTTCCTGGGCGAGAAGAAGGTCGGCGCGGTCACGAGCGCCGTCCACTCGCCGGGGCTGGGTCAGCCGGTGGGCCTGGGATACGTCCGCCGCGAAACCTGGGACGGGGCGGCGGAGTTGAAAGCGGGCGGGACGGAGAGCGAGGTGACGGCGGTGGTGTTGAAGCGTCCGGCGTTCGGGTCCGGGGAGCCTCCGGCCATTCGTCATCCGGAGGAGAAATAGCGTGCCCGAAAGAGTGATCCGTCGATGATCGGGATGCGGTTGTTGCTTTACGGGAGCCTCCTCCTGGGCGCGCTCCTCCTCTGGTCGTGGCTGAAATCCCTGCGGACGGAATGGGCGCGGCAGAACCGGGGGGCGCTTGGATGGATTCTCTCCGTCTTCATCCTGACTTTCCTCTTCCTGCTGCTCAAGGCGCTCCTGCCGAAGATCTGAAACAGGGCGATTCCTGGCTTGGGCCCCGCGAATTGATTCGCCGGGCACGCAAAAGTTTCGACTAACTTGATAAAAGGTCGTGTTCATCCCTGGTGCGCTGGAGGAAATCTCGAAGGTCTTCCACGTATTCTTTCGCCTCAGCCTCCGGCGTGCCGAAAAACGGGTACGCGTTCGTCCGGTCTCCCAGGCACCAGACGTACATGTTCATCCCCCGCAGCAGCCGGAACGTGTGGAAGTAGCGCTCATGCTCCTCCGGGAAAGAGCGGATGCGGCGGTACGCCCGGAGGAAAGCGTTCCGGCAGTCCGGACCCTGTGCGTCGCGGAGCACCAACACGATGTCGTAGAGGTAATGCCCAAACCCGCCGTCGTCGAAATCGATGGCTTTGATCCGCCCCCGGTGAACCAGCCGGTTCCCCCCGTGCATGTCCGCGTGAACGAGGCCGAACACCTCCCGGCCTTCCCCCATCTCCGTCAGCACGCGGCGAATTTGATCCAGCACCCGGCGTACCAGATCGGCATCCTCCGGGGTGCAGTACGCGCGCACCGTCTCCAGTCCGAGTTCCAGCGGCTGCTCGTAGTAGCATTCGTAGCCGTCCCAGCGCTGCCGGGTGAACTCAGGCGGGGGCGAGAAATATTCCGAATGGCGGTGGAGCTTCCCCAGGAACTCCCCCATCCGGTCCCAGAAATCGGGATCGCGGTAGTGGCGGTCGCGACCGTGGCTCCCTTCCATCCAGCGGAACAGCACGCAGGACCGCGCGCCGGGCACGCCCTCCGCTTCTTCCCGCACGACCCATGCGCCGTCCCGCGTCGGTACGGGTTCCGGGACCTCCAGACCTTCGCTGCGCCGGAGGGATTGCAGCCATTGCAGCTCCGAGAGGACGGGAAGCGTATCGCGGTAGGTGGGATGATCGATGTGGATGCGGAGGAGGTACGATTCGGGTGGTGAGGACTCCCTGGAGCGCGCGGAGACTCGAAACGTCGTGTTCTCTCCGTGGGTGAGGAACTCCACCCGAAGCGGCTCGATCTCAAACTGTTTCAGGGCGGCCAGGGCGAGGCCGCGCATGCGGCGGATCTGGCCTTTCCGTGTGATCTCGCGATAGGGTTTCAACGTCTTCTCCGTGCGGACTCGGATCGTTCCATGACATCCATTATGTCGGTCTCGATGAGCTTCTTCTGCCCCTTTATCGAATCGGGGCGATAGTCGATAAAGAGGGATCGGGCCTCGAAAGAAGAAACCGGACGGGGGAAAACGGGTTCAGACAATACGTGTCTGCTCGATAGGGGGCCGGGAACGCCCGGCTTCCTCATGTATAACCCCTTTGGAGGAAATCACCATTGCGATTTGATAATGAGACCACCCGCCGCGAGTTCCTGACTCGCTCGCTGGCGGGATTGGCGGTCGCGGGACTCCCGGCCTGGTACGCCGAGGACACCCTCGCCGCTGAGAAGGAGCGCGCGTCCAACCAGCCGCGCCGCATCGGCCCGAACGACCGGATCGTGGTCGGCGGGATCGGCATGGGCGGCAGCCGGGGCGGGTTCCGCCAGGGCCTCGGCGTGACCCGCAACGCTTCGAGCAAACGGGGCGTCCAGGTTGTCGCCGTCTGTGATGTGGACGCCCTGCACCGCGACGAAGCGGCCAAGGCGTTCGGAGCGGACACCGCCAAGTACAACGACTACCGGGACCTGCTCGCCCGCAAAGACATCAACGCGGTCGTCATCGGCACGCCGGACCACTGGCATGCCCGGATCGCCATCGACGCGATGCAAGCTGGCAAGGACGTGTACTGCGAGAAGCCGCTCACCCTCACGGTCGTCGAGGGGAGGAAGATCGCCCAGGCGCAGAAGCGGACCGGGCGGGTGTTCCAGACCGGCAGCCAGCAGCGCTCCGACGGGCGGTTCCGCCTCGCCTGTGAACTGGTCCGCAACGGGCGGATCGGACGCATCCGGAAGGTGGAAGCGCGGCTGCCCGGCGGCGCTCAGGGCGGCCCCTTCCAGGTGAAGCAGCCGTGGGACGGCTTCGATTGGGAGATGTGGCAGGGTCCCGCTCCCCGCGCGGCGTTCGTGCCGGAGCGCACCCATGGCAGCTTCCGCCACTGGTACGAGTACTCCGGCGGCATGATGACCGACTGGGGCGCGCATCACCTCGACATCACGCAATGGGCGCTGGGGATGGACGACTCCGGCCCGATCCGTGTGCATGGCGTGGGCAAGGAGCCGAATCCGAAGTGCGACCAGTGTTACAACGCCATCCCGCAGTTCGACGTGACCTACACTTATCCCGGTAACATCACCGTCGTGGCGATGAGCCGGGGCGAGAACGGGGTCATGTTCGAGGGCGAGGACGGCTGGATCTTCGTCAGCCGGGGCGAGATCCGGGGCGGCCGGAAGCCGGGCGAGGTGGACAAGGCGGTGATCGAGACGCCCCTGCCAGCCAACGCCGTGCGGCTCTACGCCTCGAACGACCACATGGGCAACTTCATCGACAACGTCCGCGACCGGGGCACGACGATCTGCCCGGCGGAAGTCGGTCATCGCTCCGCGACGGTCTGCCACCTGGGCAACATCTCCATGCGGGCCGGCAACCGGGACCTCCAGTGGGACCCGAAGCGGGAAGTGTTCCGAGGGCCGGGCTCCCGCGAAGCGAACGCGATGCTGAGCTACCGCTACCACAAGCCCTGGAAACTGTAGTTTAGAGGGTCGTTGGGCCGTTGGAATATGCCCTCCCCTATTCGGGTGTGCAAGGGGTGTACCGGCCTGGATCATAGATAGAAATACGGGCGTTTAGGAGCGACTCCCCCAACGACCCCACGACCCAACGAACCCACGACCTACTTCGCGTCGCGGGCCTGGAGCTTCTGCGCCGCGCCGGGCGAGCCGATGTGCATCGAGTCGTACGCCTGCTGGCTGGACGTGAACGGCCCTTCGTGTCCACCGGGCTTGCCGTGCCAGTTCACGTTCGTGTACATCGGGTTGGGGCGACCCGTCTCCCGCTCCCGCTGCTCGATCCAAGATCGGAAGAG
>JAHWJO010000222.1 GCA_019348365.1 Armatimonadota bacterium
CTTCAACGAAGATTTCTGCCCTGGAGAGGCTC
Organism: Armatimonadota bacterium; assembly: GCA_019348365.1. Classification (GTDB taxonomy): domain Bacteria; phylum Armatimonadota; class DTGP01; order DTGP01; family JAHWJO01; genus JAHWJO01. Next base: position 33 of record JAHWJO010000222.1, read on the forward strand.
GCGGGGAGGAGAGGCGGTTGACGGCGGCGCAGGCAGTCGAGGAAGGGGTAAGGAGATTGCGGGATGCCGGGATCGATTCTTCCCGGCTCGATGCGGAGCTGCTCCTCTGCCGGGCACTGGGCTGGGACCGGACACGCCTCTACACCTATCCGGAACAGCCCCTCTCCCCCGAAGCGGAAGCGGAGTGGCGCGCGCTGCTCCAACGGCGGGCGTGGCGGGAGCCTCTGCCCTATCTCCTCGGGGAGTGGGAATTCTACGGGCGACCCTTCCTCGTCTCCCCGGCGGTGCTGATCCCTCGCCCGGAGACGGAGCTGCTTGTGGAAGGCCTGCTCGGCCGGAGGCCGTGGAGCGCGGGGGCGCCGCCCTGCTTCGTCGATGTGGGGACCGGGTCGGGGTGCATCGCCCTCACTTTAGCGGCGGAGGTCCCGGAGGCGATAGGGGTGATGCTCGATAGCTCCGCCGCCGCCCTGGAGGTGGCGCGGGCCAACGCGGACCGGCTGGGGGTGGGAGACCGGGTGAAAACGCGGCACGCCGCCTTCCCCGACGGGCTGGAGGATTTGGCGGGCCGGGTGGACCTGCTCGTCTCCAACCCGCCCTACGTGGCGGCAGCGGACCGGGCGACGCTCCCCCCGGAGGTACGGGAGTACGAGCCGGAGGAAGCCCTCTACGCCGGCCCCGAAGGATTGACCCTACTCCATGCCTTGCTCGACCGGGGTCGGGCTCTCCTCCGGCCGGGCGGATGGATCGCGCTGGAGTTCGGGATCGGGCAGGCGGACGCGCTGCGGGAGATGGCGGATGGGTTCGGCTACGTCTCCCTCTCCATCGAGCCGGACCTGGCGGGCATCCCCCGCGCCCTCTTCGCCCGGACCCCGGAGTGATTCGCCTTCACGAATCCCGGCGTGAAGCGGTATGGGTGGGAGGGTTTACAATGACTCCGTGTGTGGAAAGGCATCCTGGCAGTTGGAATGACTTGTACAAGGAACCAGAGCAGGATCAAGAGGAGATTATTTGAGTCGTTCGCCCAAAAAAGCAGTCGCAGGCCGGAGTGATAAATCGGATAAAGGAAAGAAGCTTCCCCCGCCTCCCCCGCCGAGGGAGGGGGGCGAAGTCGGTCGCGTCATCCGCGCCCAGAGCAACCGCGCGGACGTGGAGATCGACGGGAAACTCATGGAATGCACCCTCCGGGGGCGGATGCGCCTGGAGGAGCGGAAAGAGGCGAACCCGATGGTCGTGGGGGACCTTGTGCGCGTGTTCCCCTCCCGCGAGGAGGGGACGGGCGTGGTGGAGGAAGTCCTTCCCCGGAAGAGCGTCCTCGCGCGCGCCCGCACGGGCAAGATGCCGCAGGTCCTCGCCGCGAACGTGGATCAGGCGCTGATCGTCTTCGCCGCCGCGCTGCCGGACCCGGACTCATACCAGCTCTACCAGCTCGACAAGCTGCTCGTGCAGGCGCAGTCGGGCCAGCTCGCCCCGCTCATCTGCTGCAACAAGATCGACCTCCGCCCCGAAAGCCGCGAGGTCTTCGACGAGTACGTGAATCTGGGATTCCCCGTCGTCTACACCAGCGCGAAAGCCGGGATCGGCCTGGAGGAGCTGCGGGAGCGGCTACACGGGAAGTTGAACGTGCTCTGCGGCCCGTCCGGCGTGGGGAAATCGAGCCTGCTGAACGCGCTCCACCCCGGCCTTCAGATCCGCACGGGCGAGGTGAGCGACTGGACCCGCAAGGGCAAGCACACCACGACCCGGGCGGAGATGCACGCGCTGGGGCCGGAAACGTGGGTGGTGGACACGCCGGGAATCCGGCGGCTGGAGCTGTGGGAGGTTCCGAAAGAGGAGGTGGAAGAGTACTTCCCGGAGATCGAGGGGCTGTGGGAGCAGTGCGCCGACCCGAACTGCATGCACCTGGATGAAGGAAACTGCGAGGTGCGCCGCCGCGTGGAGTCGGGCGAGATCAGCGAGCGGAGATACGAGAGCTACCGAAGCATCGTGCAGGGGCGGTAGCCGGTGATCGCAAAGCGCCGAGGGAACATTCAAGTTGCCGGATGTCGTCAAACTGAGGGAAGAACCAGCCCCTTGCCGCTATCGGCCTGAAACGAGGGGTTCCGGCTCCCAGAAGAGGATTTTGCATGTTTCGACGGCTTTCCCTGCTCCTTGGCGTTCTGTTGCTTTTTGGATTCGCGCCGCCCGCCTCGGCGGATTATAACGTCATCGCGACGGTTCCCCTCAGTGGCCTGAATGTTCCGCCGCCCGGCTGGGATGCGATTGCCCTCTCCTTCCTCCCCCGCCTGATCGCCGTCAACCCCGCGAGTCAGCGTGTCTACGTATCGGACGGCGCGAGCAAGCTGTACGTGCTGGAGGGCTCCTCTCACGCCCTGACGGCCACGCTCCCAGTCGGGGGCATGGTCGCCGTCAATGCGTCGGCGAACCGCATCTACATCCTGGGCTCCACCTCCGTCACGGTCCTCGATGGGACGAGTCACGCCACGCTGGCGACGATTCCGGTGACGGGCGCTCCGGTCGCTATCGCCGTCAACGAATCCGCCCACCGATTTTATGTACTGGGGAAAGGCAATTGCACGTCCTCGGCGGATTGCACCGGTGCTCTCTCCATCTATGACGGGAGCGATCACCGTCTGATCAAAACGATTTCCCTACCTCATCCGTACTCCATGGCCGTGAACCCTCAGTCGGACCGGGTCTATATCGGTGGGAGCCGGAAGAAGGAGACGGGCAGCCCTTCCGTAGAGGTGGTTCTGACCGTGATCGGCGGCGCCGCCGATCCCCGGATCCTTGAGACCGTGCCGATGCAGGCCGGGGAGATCCCCTCCCCGTTCGATCTGGTGATCGACCCGAAGGCCGACCGCATCTACGCCGTCCGGTTGAACGCGGTGGAGGTGGTAGACGGGACCACTCACGCGGCGATCTCCCGGTGGAGTAACGCTTTTGAAGAGGGTAGTGTCCTCCACAATCAACTCGGAGCCATGCTCGATCCGGTGACGGGCCACCTGATCGTATTCCGGAGTTACACCAGCGGGGATATCAATGGCTCGCGAGCCCCGCAACATGAGGCCTTCTATTTGAAAGGTTCGGATGGCTCTCTCCTCGGCAGCTTAAAGGGATACGGGAACCTGGCTGGAATCGGTATCCACCCTCTGACAGGCCGGATCTACGCCCATAATTCCCATACATCTAAGCTCACCGTCATTCAGGATGCGCCGGCGGTCGATACGATTCCCCCGAAAGTGACCCTCACCTTCGAACCCCCGATGAACGCCGGCGGCTGGGTTCGGGCCACCGCTGCGACGGTGACGATCCACGCGATGGACCGCCCCGGCGGGTTGGGGGTACAGGGCATCTTTTACCGGCCCACGAACTTTTACGGGCGGCTGAACAGCAACTTCTCGCTCTCCTTCGAGGAGACCGCAACTACGAGGGTGTACAGCTTTAAAGCCTCTTCTGCGTCTGCCCTGTCGTACAGCGTAAAGGATCACGCCGGGAATACGACGAGCGCCTCCTTTGAGATCAAGTACGACCCAACAAAGCCTGTCTCAAAGGCATCCGTTGCCTACCTGCCAGAGGGCAAGCGTCAGGTGACTTTAAAAGCCGATGATCCCGCCACCAACGTTTCGCCCTATGGGGCTCTCCCTCCCAGCGGGATAGGCGGGATCTGGTACAGCCTGGATGAGGGTCCTTTCACCCTCTACAGTAGCCCCCTTATCATCAACGATGGGCGGCGCCATACGCTCCGGTTCTATTCCTATGACAAGGCAGATAATGTGGAAGAGATCCATAATACGTTCGACCTGCCGGAGGTGATCGGCGACGTGAACCAGGACAGCCTTACCGATGTCCGTGACGTGATCCTGGTCCTCCAGGCGGCGTTAAATCTCGCTACGCTGACTGTAGAGCAAAAAACCGCCGCAGATTTGAGCGGGGATGGAACCGTGGATGTTCGGGATGCCGTTCTGCTTCTGAAGAAGATCACCGGCATCGGATAGAGCAGGGGGCGGGGTGAGAAGTGAAGGGACCCATGATCTCATCGCACGGGGATCGAAATGGTGATTTCAACCTCGACGACCCACTCGACATGGGCGATACCGTCCTCATCCTCAAGAAGGCCGTCGGGCTGTAATACCATCGCCCCCGGATCAAAGAAGATCGTTCAGGAGGATCAAGGGCAGGCCATGCACTCTCCGGAAGATCGGATCATTGGTGAGGAAGAGGTCGCACGAACTTTCCAGAGCGGTCGCCGCATGGAGCGCGTCGGGGGTCCGAAGATTCCACTCCGCGCGGAGACGAGCGGCGGTCCTCAGAATGACCGGAGTGATCGGAAGCAGCCGGATCTCCGAAGCGGTCAGCATCTGCTCGTACGCGCCTTCCAAGGTAACATTCCCCGATTTGTACGGCCCCACCAGTGTTTCCAACAAAGCCAGCTCGCTGGCAAACACTTCGAGTTCCCCGATCAGTGAAGACTACCAGAGGGGCTGCAAAAGGGGCAGGTAATCCGGGTGCTTTTCCGCCGTATAGATGATGACCTGCGTATCCACACTGACCCGTCCTGATGCGGGGAGGATCAGCGATCCCACGAATCCCGCTCCGCCTGAAGATATTCATCCGCTTCCTGAGGAGTCTTGAACAGGATGCCGCCGGGCAGATCCTCAATGATGTCCAGAACGGATCGGCGTTCGGGATTCAGGGGCTTCGAGGAAACGATACTCACCTCCACCATATCCCCCACCGCCAAATCAGGGGTGGATACCTCGATCTTCTTCCCCGGAAGCATTCTTGTCGTTATATGCAATACTGAGCTTTCCATTGGGACTCTCCTCACCTGTACCCCCTATCCTCCTCCCACTATTTTAATGCATGTTACTGTAGTATGATAAAATAAGGCGGACCTATTTTGCCTCCCGGAGTGATGTGCATGCCGAAGAAGAAACCCGCGTGGGACCCCAAATCCTGGGCCAGCCTGAGCCCCAACGGGCTGGGCCACCAGAAGCCGAACCATTACGCGGACATGATGAAAGTGATAAGGGAGAACCGGGACAGCCTCCCTTACGCCTGGAACATCCTCAACAACGGCGTCTGCGACGGCTGCGCTCTGGGCGTCTCCGGCCTCAAAGACTGGACCGTCGAGGGGCCGCACCTCTGCACCATCCGCCTCAACCTCCTCCGCATGAACACCATGCCCGCGTTCGATCCCACTATCCTCGCGGACGTGGCCCCGCTGGAACGCAAGAAGGGCAACGAGCTGCGGGAGCTGGGGCGGCTTCCCTACCCCATGCTGCGCCGCTCCGGCGAGAAGGGGTTCACCCGCATCTCCTGGGACGAGGCCCTCGACCTCGCGGCGGAGAAAATCCGTAATACCGACCCGAACCGCCTCGCAATCTACATGACGAGCCGGGGCATCACCAACGAAGCCTACTATGTCACGCAGAAAGCCGCGCGGTTCCTCGGCACGAACAACATCGATAACGCCTCGCGGGTCTGCCACGCCCCCAGCACCGTCGCGCTGAAGGAGAGCCTCGGCGTCACCGCCTCCACCTGCTCCTACGGCGACTGGATCGGCTCCGACCTGGTCGTCCTCGTCGGCAGCGATCTCGCGAACAACCAGCCGGTCTCCACCAAGTACCTCTACTACGCCAAGAAGCAGGGCACGAAGGTCGTCGTCATCAACCCGTATCGCGAGCCGGGGCTGGACAATTACTGGATCCCCTCCATCACCGAGAGCGCGGTGTTCGGCACGAAGATCATGGATGACTTCTTCGGCATCCACACCGGCGGCGACATCCCGTTTTTGAACGGCGTGCTCAAGCGGCTCATCGAAATCGGCGGAGTGGACGAGACGTGGGTCGCGCAGCACGCCGACGGCTTCGAGACTCTGAAAGCCAAGCTCGATGAGCAGTCATGGGAGGAGCTGGCCGCCCTCTCCGGCGCGTCGTACGACGACATGGACCGTTTCGCGCGGATGTACGCGGAGGCGAAGACGGCGGTGTTCGTCTGGAGCATGGGCATCACTCAGCACCGGTACGGCGTGCAGAACGTGCAGGCGATCATCAACCTCGCGCTGGCACGGGGGATGGTGGGCCGGGAGAAGTGCGGCCTCATGCCGATCCGGGGCCACAGCGGGGTCCAGGGGAGCGCCGAGTGCGGCGCGGTCCCGAACACCCTCCCCGGCGGGACCCCCGTCTCCTCCCCCGAAGCCGACCGGCTCGCCCGGCTCTGGGGCTTCGACTTCCCCCGCAAACCCGGCATGGCGGCGGTGCAGATGATCGAGGCGGCGGCGAACGGCGACCTCGACGTGCTCTACTCCATCGGGGGGAATTTCGTGGAGACCCTGCCGGAACCGAAGCGGGTCATCCGGGCGCTGGAGAAGATCCCGCTCCGCATCCACCAGGACATCGTCCTCAACTCTTCGATGTTTATCCCTGCAAAGGAAGCGGTGCTCCTCCTCCCCGCGCAGACCCGCTACGAGCAGGCGGGCGGGGTGACGGAGACGACCACGGAACGCCGGATCCTCTTCAGCCCGCACATCCCCGGCCACGAGATCGGGGAGGCGAAGCCGGAGTGGGAGATCCCCATGGAGATAGGCGAGCGGGTCCGTCCCGACCGCGCGCCTCTCATCCACTTCAACGATACGGCGGAGATCCGCGAAGAGCTGGGGCAGGCCAACCTGAACTACGCCGGGATCGAAAAGCTCTCCCAACAGGGCGACGGGATGCAGTGGGGCGGGCCGCGTCTCTGCGAGGGCGGCACGTTCAAGACCCCGGACGGGAAGGCCCATTTCCAGCCCCTCGACCCGCCGGAGAGCGCGATTCCTCCCGGCCAGTTCTATCTCAGCACCCGGCGCGGCAAGCAGTTCAACAGCATGGTCCAGGGCGAGAAGGACCCGCTGACGGGCGGGAAGCGGGATGCCGTCTTCCTCGCCACGGAGGACGCGGAGCGGCTGGGTCTCTCCCAGGGGGACCGGGTGATGCTCCGCTCCCCCGTCGGGGAGATGGCGGGCACGGCGCATCTCGTCCCCATCAAGCCGCGCAACGTGCAGGTCTTCTGGCCGGAGGGAAACGTGCTGCTACAGTCCGGCGCCTGCGACCCCGTCTGCCACATCCCGGACTACAATACCTACGTGGAGCTGGAAAAAGAGGAATAGCCCACGGAAACTGCAAACCCCTTTGAACCACGAAGGGCACAAAGAACACAAAGAAAAGCAATTTCTTTATGCAACCGCAGATGAACACGGATAAACACAGATAAAGCTTATTGGAACCGCAGATGAACGCGGATACACGCGGATAACCCCTAAACCCTGAAGATGGAGGATAGTTGGTAGAAGATTGCAGGGGCGGTCTATCCTCTATCTTCTATCCCCCATCGTCTATCTGCGTGTATCCGCGTTCATCTGCGGTTCCATCAGGGTTTCTCTGCGTCTCTGCGCCTCTGCGGTTCAATAGTCCCTATATTCACGCCGCCGCGCGGGATTCTTCATTCAGGATGCGCTCGACTTCCTGTTCCCAGGTTCCGTCCACCTT
>JAHWJO010000223.1 GCA_019348365.1 Armatimonadota bacterium
CAGGTCCTCCTCCACGTAGCTGCGGGTGAGGGCCGCCCCGCCGAGGATGACGGGGTAGTGCGAGAGATCCCGGTTGTTCAGCTCCTCCAGGTCGTCGCGCATGATGACGGTGGACTTCACCAGCAAGCCCGAGAGCCCGATGGCGTCGGCGCTGTGCTGCACCGCCGCCTCGATGATGTTAGAGATCGGCTGCTTGATGCCGAGGTTGTACACCGTGTAGCCGTTGTTGGTGAGGATGATGTCCACGAGGTTCTTGCCGATGTCGTGCACGTCCCCCTTCACCGTCGCCAGCACGATCTTCCCCTTCGACTCGCCCTCCACGCGCTCCATGTGCGGCTCCAGATACGCCACGCTCGCCTTCATGACCTCGGCGCTCTGGAGGACGAACGGGAGCTGCATCTGACCGCTGCCGAACAGGTCCCCCACCACGCGCATCCCGTCGAGCAGGATGTCGTTGATGATCTGAATCGGGGTGTAGGTCTGCATCGCCGCCGCGAGATTGTCTTCAAGGTGCCGGCGCTCGCCCTGGATGATCGCCTCCTTCAGCTTCGCCTCGATGGGCAGGCTGTCGTCGATCTCCTCGCGCTTCGTGGTGCGGCCCTGGAACAGGTTCGTGAACTCCGTGAGCGGATCGTACGTCACGATCTCCGGGTTGTTCGCGTCGTACTTCCGCTCATCGAACACCAATTGCCGTGCGACCTCCCGCTCCTGCTCGGGAATCCGGTTCAGAGGGACGATCTTCGCGGCGTTGATGATGGCCGCGTCCATCCCCGCCTCCACGCAGTAGTGGAGGAAGACGGAGTTGAGCACCTGCCGAGCCGCCGGGTTCAGCCCGAACGAGACGTTTGACACGCCGAGGATGACGTGGCACTCCGGCAACTCGGCTTTAATGCGCCGGATGCCCTCCACCGTCTCCGCGCCGCTTTTTCGGTCGTCCTCGAGGCCGGTGGAGATCGGAAGCGCGAGGGGGTCGAAGAAGATGTTCTCCGGCGCGATCCCGTACTTCTGCGTCGCCAACTCGTACGACCGTTTTGCGATCTCGAACTTATCGTCCGCCGTTCGCGCCATCCCGGTCTCATCGATGGTGCCGATGACGACCGCCGCGCCGTGCCGCTTCGCCAGCTCCAGCACCTGCGCGAACCGCTCCTCGCCGTCCTCGAAGTTGGTGGAGTTGAGGATGCACTTGCCGCCCGCGTGCTTGAGGCCCGCCTCCATCACCGGCCACTGCGTCGAGTCGAGCATCAGCGGCAGGGTGACGTTGTTGACGAACCGGGAGATGACCTCCTCCATGTCGCGGGGGCCGTTGCGCCCCACGTAGTCCACGTTCACGTCGAGGACGTGCGCGCCCTCACGGACCTGCTCCTTCGCCATCGAGACGAGGCCGTCCCAGTCCTCGGCGTTGAGCAGCTCGCGGCACTTCTTGGAGCCGCTCGCGTTCGTCCGCTCCCCCACGATCAGGATGCTCAGGTCCTGCTCGAACGGGACCGAGGTGTAGAGGCTGGACGCCGACGGCGTGAGGACGGGGTTCCGCGGCTTGGGCGCGCGCTGCCCGATCCGGTTCGCCACGGCCCGGATGTGCGCGGGAGTCGTGCCGCAGCACCCGCCGACAATATTCACGCCGTACTCGGAGACGAACAGCTCGTGGTACTTCGCCAACTCCTCCGGGGAGAGGTCGTACACCGTCTTGTAGTTCTCCAGGCGGGGGAGGCCGGCGTTGGGCAATACGGAGATCTTCTTGGTGCAGTTCTCGCTCATGTAGCGGATGTGCTCGACCATCAGTTCCGGCCCGGTGGCGCAGTTCAGGCCGATCACCTCGACAGGCATCTCCTCCAGGGCCGTCACCGCCGCGCCGATCTCCGTGCCGAGGAGCATTGTGCCGGTGGTCTCCATCGTCACCTGCGCCATGATCGGGATGTTGACCCCGGCCTCCTCGCGGGCGTCGGCGCAGGCCCGCACCGCGAGCTTGCACTGGAGGAGGTCGTACGAGGTCTCCACCAACAGGGCGTCTACCCCGCCCTCAATGAGCGCGGCGGCCTGCTCCTTGTAGTTGTCGAACATCTCGTCGTAGCCGATGTGGAGGTTCGGGTCGATGGAGGAAGGGGACTTCGTGCCCGGCCCCATCGAACCGATGACGTACCTCAAACGCTCCGGCGTGGAGTACTGTTCCGCCACCTCTCGCGCCAGCTTCGCCGCCGTGATGTTGATCTCGCGCACCTTCTCCGGGACGCCGTATTCCGAGAGGACCAGCCGCGTGCCGCTGAAGGTGTTCGTCTCGATGGCGTCCGCGCCCGCCTCCAGGTAGGAGGCGTGGATCTCGCGGATCACGTCCGGGCGGGTGAGCACGAGGATGTCGGAGAGGTTTTCGTGCCCGTGGTAGTCCGTCTCCAGCGAGAGGTCGTACTTCTGGATGGAGGTGCCCATCGCGCCGTCGAAGACGATCACGCGGTTCTCAAAGTCATGGCGGAGCCGGTCGTAGCGGTTCATCAGCGGGGAGTATCCTTTAATGGAACAATGAGGATCAGGTCAAAAGGTCAGTCATGATTCTATCACACCCGTTCAAAGGGTCAGTCATGATTCTAGCACACCCAGAGTGTAGCGCAACTCAAAAGAGTGCGGGCCGAGGGGAGGATCGGTGGCCCGCAAGATCGTCCCCACCCTGTTCACTCCCCTCCGATTGCCCCGCTCTGGAATTTGGCCTAAGATGAGGGTGTGAACGACGCTTCCTACAGTAACGGTCCGGCGGAAGGCCTCTTCCACCGGTGCGGCCCCCCCCACGAACGCCTCCAGCCCGCCGGGGAGACGGCATCTCCCCGGTTCCTCCTCCTCCGCCACAGCTCCATCGGGGACGTGGTGATGACCACCCCCCTCGCCCGCGAGCTCAAGCGCGCCTACCCGAACTCTCTCGTGGTCGCCTCGGTGGAAGAGAAATCCCAGGCGGCGGTGCGGATGAACCCGTACGTGGACGAAGTGTTCCTCTTCAAAGTTCAGACGTTCAACGAGCAGCTCCGGAAAGGGATAGGGACGCCCGCGTTTCGGCGGGGGGTTCGCGACCTCGCGGCGCGGTTGAAGGGGTACCGGTTCTCCACGGCCCTGGTGTGCCAGAGCACCGCCCGAACGGGGCTGTTCGCGTTCTTCAGCGGGGCGGACCGGCGGATCGGCTACGGGGAGAACGTGGAGGGCATCCGCTATTTCCTGACCGATTTCCTCCCGTTCACCCTGCGCCCCCGGCCCGGTTTGGAGCCCGTGGAGTTTCTCCGCTACCTGGGAGTCGAAAACCCGGACCCCTCGCTCTTCCTCCAGCCCCCCCCGGAAGCGCGTCATCGGGCGCAGGCGTTGTTACAGGAGCACGGAATCGCCCCGGACCGGGCTGTCGCCCTCTGCCCGGCCACCTCTCAGGCCTCCAAGTACTGGACCGAAGCCGGGTGGGCGGAGCTGTCGGATGCTCTCCAGCAGCGATACGGTTTTCAGCCGCTCTACCTCGGAGGACCCGCCGATTCCGCACTCGCCACCCGGATCAACGCCCTCGCCCGGCATCCCGTACCTTCGTTCGCCGGGAGCTGCTCCCTCGAAGAATCGGCGGCAGTGATCCAGCGCTGCGCGTTCACCATCTCGGTGGATACGGGGCTGGCGTTCATCAGCCGGGCTGTCGGAAGGCCGCTGGTGCTGCTCCATGCGGTCTCGCCCTACACCGACAAGCGGATGGCCGAGGAGCCGGATACGGTGGTCGTCACCCCGCCGGGTGCGTGCGGGAGCCGCTACGGCTTCGGGCGTCCCCGGGACCTCCCCTCGCCCGACTGCACCTGCATGACGAGGATCCGGCCGGAGGACGTTCTCTCCGCCGTCGAGCGGCTCATGACGCAAGTCGGAGTATGAGGAGCGATCCGGCGGACTCCCCGCAGACTCCCCGCAGACTCAGCCGGACATCCGGACCGTCCTGCTGGAGAGGAGAGCGTTCCGTCGCGTTTCCACCGCAGATGCGGCATGAGGCACACCCCGCGCCCCCCCCTCAGCCGACATCCTGCTCGTCCGGGTCCGACGGCCCGGCCCGGCTGGTTCCGATAGGACGGATAGCCCTCCTGTCGTGACAGGAGGGCGCGTTGCGGCGGGGAAGAGCGATGCCCTACCGTTTCCGGAACATTAAGACATTCTTGCCTTTCGTCGTGAAGTAGATCTTCTCCAGATCGAACCCGAATTGCCCGATCCATTCGGCGTATTCGGGGGCGCTCCGCTCCTTCCCCCGCGCCGACACGAGCATGTTGACGCTGGCCCGCGCCACCCACAGGGGGCCGGTCTTCTCATCGTTGAGCAGGTATTCGCTGAGGATGAGCCACCCGCCGGGTCGGCTCGCTTCCGCGATCTTCCCGAGAATGATGCCGCCGCCGGTGTCGTTCCAATCGTGGAGGATGAAACCGAGGGAGTAAGCGTCCGAGCCGGGCGGGATCGGGTCCTCCCAGAAGTCGCCCGCATGGAAGCGGATCCGATCTTCCATGCCGCTCTCGCAGATGAACTTGTTTGTGATCGGCTTCACCGGCGGCAGGTCGAAGACGGTGGCCTGAAGCTGAGGATGGGTTTCCGCCAGCGCGATGACGAACGCGCCGCTCGCCCCGCCGATATCGGTGATGCTGCGGATCTCCTTCAGTTCGGGGGCCATCTGCGCGAACTCCGCCGCCGGGGCGTAGGTGATCCCGTGCATCCCCTCCATGAAGCTGCGAAGGGCCCGGGGGTCCTCGTACATGCCTTCGTTGGGAGCCGTGCGATCCGGGAAGGCGCGGTCCCACTGCGCCCGGCCCTCCAGGAGGGCCTCTTTACTGAACCCCCACACCGGGTAGAGGGCCTGCCGGAAATGGCCGAACATGGCGCCGATGTAGCCGGGTTTGCCGCGCACGAGCTGCGAAGCGGCTTCCGGGCCGTTGACGTACCGCCCTTCCGGGGTCCTTTGGATCAATCCCAGCGCGCTCAGAGCAACCAGAAGGCGCTCGGCGGAATCCTCCGGCAGGCCCGTTGCAGCGGCCACGCCCCCGATTTCGGAAGGGCCGCAATCCAGATGATCGAAGACCCCCAATTCCTCGGCGGTGAACAGGATCTGCGAATCCATGAAGCCCATCGCCAGTTCCCAAATATCCATAGTCTCCCTTCCCCGTCGCTCCGGGCTCCTCGTGTCCTCGCCGGAAGAGCCCCCTCTCGATCCTCTTGAAGTCCACTCCTTGAAGGGTAGCCGCAACGCGAGAGGGTTTCAACTCACCTCCTGAAGCCGCAGGGCCGCTCATAGATATTCCTGTCCCGATGTCGTTCCGAAAGCCTCTCTTCGGAGACGACTTCTCCCGAAATCTGCTCCGGGGATTATGAAATAACAGGAATCGGGGAAGTAAGAGGAGGGGAGAAGCGCGGCGGTCGTCACCCCCGGCAAGGAGGCGCAAAAACCCTCGATCTGTCTTTATCCGCCCTGAATGGGTTGAAACGGCGCCGGGATTTTTACTAAAGTGAACATCAAACCTGTACATTTATCAGGACATCTTTGAAAACCCATTGAATTGTGGTGGCAATCACACACAAGCGAGGTATCTTCCCCATCATGCAGGTTAGAAGCAACGCGAATTCCGACATAACAAAGCGGAAAGAACGCGTGTTTCGTTAATTTCGTAGGGATGCGAGAGGGCGTTTTCGGCAATACCCGGCTGATTCCCGGGCATTTCAGACGGCCGTTTTCTGATTCTTCTCATGAGCTTTACCGGGCTCATGCGGTTGACTCTGCCGTCGCCGCACGGAGCGACTCTCGCCTCCTCCTGAGAAAGGAGAACCGTTATCGCTCGCATGCGCTATTTGTCCGGCTTTGAATCCACTTTCATGCCCCAGGCCGAGGTCGACGTGCTGGCCCTGACCCGGCATCTCCATCTCTGGCGCGACGATCTTCAGCTGGCAAAGGATTCGGGGCTGGACTGCCTCCGCTATCCGGTTCCCTGGCACCGCATCGAAGTGCAGCCGGGCGTTTACGAGTGGGGCTGGATGGACGAGGTGATGGGGTATTTGCAGGAATCCCGTATCGATCCGATCGTCGATCTCGTTCACCACACCTCCTTCCCCCTGTGGATGGAGAACGGCTTCGCCCATCCGGATTTCTGCCGCCTGGAAGAGACGTTCGCCCAGGCGTTTGCTGAACGGTACCCCTGGGTCAGGCAGTACACCATCTTCAACGAGCCGTTCGTCACGACGCTCCTCTGCGGGCACGAGGGGGTCTGGTACCCCTACTGCAAGGGGCCGTGGAACCTCTTCCCCATGATGGCCCGCGTGGGCCAGGCGATCTGCAACATCAGCCGGATGCTCGACCGCATCGTCCCCGGCGCCCGGTTCATCCATGTGGAGACCTGCGAGCATCACCAGCCCCTCGATCCGGAATCGGAGGGCTGGGTGGAGCACATGAACGACCGCCGGTTCCTCATGCACGACCTCGTTCTGGGGCGCATCGATGAGAACCATCCCCTCTTCGGCTACCTCGGCAAGTACGGCTTCCCCCTCGACTTGCTGACCTGGTTCCGGGAGAATCCCACCCGCATCGACGTCCTCGGTCTGGACTATTACGCCCACTCCGAGCACCAGTACCACAAGAGCGGGGGAATTGTGCCCAGCACCACGCCGCGCGGGTTCGCGGCGGTCGCCCGCGATTACATCGAGCGGTACCAGGTGCCCGTCATGCTCTCCGAGACCAACATTCGCGGCTTCGTCTCCGACCGCCTCTCCTGGCTGTAGTTCATGGTCGAGCAGTGCGAGCAGCTTGTGGCTGAGGGCGTGGAGTTCCGGGGATTCTGCTGGTTCCCCCTCATCGATTCGACGGACTGGGACACCATGCTCCAGAAAGCGCGCGGCAAGATCGATCCGGTGGGCATCTACTGGCTGGACCAGAAGAAGTACCGGCGGAACGCTTCCATGCTCTCCGACTCCTTCCGACTCCTCGCGCAGGGGAAAGCCACCTCGGAAGATCTTCCGGCGTATCAATTCCTCCCCCCTGTCAACGAGCAGTTGCGAGGCTTCCTCCCTCAAATGAGTCACTGGGACTGGAGGATGCCGCCGGACATCCCGGTCTCGGTGTTAAAAGGCGCCTGGAGCCGGACGGACGGCGATACCCCGAAGCCGACGAAACGCCGACGTGCGGGCAGGCTCCAGGCCGCTTAACACGGAGAGTTCGGGTAAACCGGTGACCCCATCGTCAATGAATACCGGCCTTTGCCGCCCGGCGTTAAAACACCGGGCTATTTAGACGAAGCCCGTCTGAAGCCGGGCTGATGAATTCGGGACTCCTCTCTCCGAAGAGAACACTACCGTGAGAGAGAGTCCCGCTTCGAGCGGGACTTTGTCCCAATAGGCCGGTGATTTATCGCCGGGCGGTTGGCGGCATTCCATGGCTCATCGCCGAGCGGTACATGGCCGGTCATCCAACGCCGGACGAAGTACCGGCTGCGTAGAACGAATGCGCTAATCCTTCTAAAATCCTATTAGAGCGTATCCGACAAATCGGAACCTGATCAGTGTCTTTCTTTCACAGAAG
>JAHWJO010000224.1 GCA_019348365.1 Armatimonadota bacterium
CCCAATTTAACTCCTTTCCCCTTACTCGTCAATACCTTGTTGACGCACTACTAGGTTATTGAAGGATGGAATTTAAGCAATAAATCAAGAAAAATCAGATCTATTGTACCTTTTAAGCATTCCAAAGCCCTCCTCCAGCTAATATTCCTTAATCATCCATTCTAATGGCGCAAACTGTATAGTTTTCTTTCTGGTGAGGCGTGGAGAAGTTCATGATTAAAACATCCTTTAGGAAGATTATTGTTGATATTGCAAGAAAGCAGCCTGTGTCATTCGGAACTATCATCAGATTCAGTCTGATTGTCGTTTTCCTTTCGCTCAGATCAGCATCTGATGCTCACGGCTCATCGTCAGAGGCTAATCTCTCCAAACCCGTTATCCAGATCAAGCTGGAACCTTATGTAGCTCACTTGCTGCAAAATGAACCCTTCATCATAAGAACGATCCTCAGAAATGTCAGCGATCATTCTATAAGAATACCCGGCACTTTAGATCCCAGTGATGAAGTTCAGACGTATGAGATAGATGACGAAGATAAGAAAAGAGTGGGATTTGATCCGCGAGTGTTAAAGCATTTATCTTATCCTCCAGATTATCAGGGAATTCTACTTAAACCCGGATCGACCTATACCATCTGGACGGACCTTACCTGGACGACACTTGATAGGGAACTCATCGATAAACCTCAGCGCTTTACCGTGAAAGCTTACTACAAATGGGAGGATCAGGTAGCGTTAAGCATAACCAAGACGACTGCTGAGTCGCCAGTGATCACAATCACAGTAGAACCGCCAAAAGGAGTCGATCTAAACGCCTTTGAACGGCTTAACGAAGTTCCCGAACTGACCCTGGCGAACCTCCAACTGCGGGAAAAGCATTATCGAACAGTAATGGCTCTATATCCCGAAAGCCGTTATGCAAAATATGCCCATGTTAATCTTGCCGGTACGTTATCATCAATAGCATTATTTCCTATAGAATCGTCCAAATTCATCGTCGCTGCTAAAGAGTGGAATAATGTATCAACTCAACACAAACACTTTGGCTTCACGGATTATGCCAGAGAGAGAGAAGCATGGTGTCTGTATCAGGGAGACAAAAAAGAAGAAGCTTTAAAGAAGTACCACCAATTGTTGCTCGACCCCGCTTTTCCCGACTCGCGTAAGTGGTCGATAGGTTTCATCATCAGGGATATGATAGAGAAGAACATTAAGTAGCCGGAAGCTTGCATGGTTTCGCCTTTGGGAGCTCCATCAGTCACTACCGCACATCGGGCAGCCCCGTCATGATGGCGAACTCCGCTGGGGTCAGTGGTCACGTCGAGGTAGGGTACCAGGTACGATTGGAGTACCCTCTGAACAACAAGGCACTGACACACCGGGGGAGAGCAGTCGCGCGCGGCCTACGTGCGTGAACTGGCGTTTGAACCGCGTAGCGTTTTCGCTGACGAGTCGGCGGGGGACCTTGATCGTCCGGGGCGGAGGTTTTCCGCCTGTTACGGGAGATGAACCGGGAGGTCGGCGTGGCGGTCATCATGGTCACGCAATACGACCGGCAGGCACGAGCGGCAGACCGGTTGCTACTGGCCGAAGATTGCCTCCTCTGAGGATGACTCGGAGGACCAGCAAGCAGTAAGGTGGAATGGATACTCAGGCACCATGGCCAATCCTGTATTCTTCGCTTCTACGTCGGGAGAAACAGCTTCTGAAATCAGCAGGAATGCGCCCTCGAATTGTAAGGAAGCCGATGATTCTCCTCTTCGTTATCCTTATGCTGGCGATCGCGGTGGACGCCTCCCCCGCCGATTCGCCCCCCTCCGAACGGCTCCTCGACGTTTCGACCTCATGGACCGGGAACAGCTTCCCCGGCGGCACGCGGCAGTCCAAGTGGGTGCAGGACTTCATCTTCGCCCTGGCGGTGAACCCGGCGGGGCGCTGCTTCACCATCAGCCACTGGGATGAGGCCCACCGGGAGGCCGGCATCTACGAGAACGGGGACGTGATCGGCAACTGCGAGAAGGCCGCCGGGGAAGCGGTGGCGGTCAACGCAACGCACGCCTTCGCGCCGCAGGGGAAAGGCGTTCGCCGCTACACCTTCGAGGGCGCGCCCACGGGGACGTTCTTCGACCTGGGCTACTCCCCCCGGAGCATCGCCGCATCCGCCGAGGTGCTGGCCGCCACCGACCCCGCGAACGATCGGGTGGAAATCTACCGCATCTCCGATGCCAGCCGTCTCCACCGCTTCGAGGTGAACGATCCGGGGGCGGTCGCCCTCGCGCCGAACGGGGACCTCTGGATGGTGACCCCTATCGCGCGGCAGGGGTTCGACGGGCGCTACTGGGTGGCCGACCCGAAAAGCCCGCCCCGGATCGTCCGGTACTCGAAGGAGGGAAAGCGGGAATTCGAGGCCATCGACGGGTACCCGGACTGGATTCCGGCCTCCCTTGCGTTCGACCATCAGGGGCGGCTGGTCGTGGGCGACAACGGCCCGCGCCGACAGGTCCATTTCTTCGACGTGTCCGAAGAGCCGAATCTCGTCCGCAGCTTCGGCGAGCGGGGCGGGATCGGGGCGGGGAAGCCGGGGGTCGTCACCCCGACCAAATTCTGGGGCATCACCGGCGCGGCGACCGATGCGAAGGGGAACCTCTACGTCAGCATGTACGAGCAGGGGAGCATCCTCCGCGCCTTCACCCGGAAAGGGAAACTCCTGTGGGAGGTCATGGCCCTCAACTTCGTGGACATGAACGACGCGGACCCCGCCTCCGACGGCGAGCACGTCTACGGCAAGCAGGAACATTACGTCATGGACTACACGAAGCCCGCCGGGAAGCAGGGGACCTTCCACGGCTACAGCCTCGACTCGGTGAAATACCCGGAGGACCCCCGCCTCTGGCTGACCAACAAGGACCATCACATCGCCTCCCCGCTCATGCGGCGGCTGAACGGCGGGAAGCTCTACATGTACGCCACCGGAATGTACGCCTCCCATTTCGTCGTTTACCGCTACGAGGGAGAGATCGCCGTCCCGTCGGTGATGTTTGCGAAGGAGCAGTGGAAATCGGAGGCGACTCCGGGCTGGCCCCCGAACCAGCCGGCGGAGGGCGGGTGGATCTGGCGGGACGCCGACGGGGACGGCCGGTTCGACGCGGACGAGTACCGCCAGCCGGAGGACCGGAAGGCGGCTTCCGGCGACTGGGGCTGGTGGGTCGACTCGAAGGGCGACGTGTGGCAGACCCTGAGCAGCCCCGCGCGGCTGCGGCGGTTCCCCCTTCAGGGCTTCGACCGGCACGGCAACCCGGTCTACACCTGGGAGTCGGCGCAGGTGATGCCCGCCCCTGCGCCGTTCACGAGCCTCAAGCGGGTGGAGTACTTCCCCGAAACCGATACGATCTATCTCTCCGGCTACACGGCGGAGCAGCCGTATGATCCCTCCCACTGGAAAGAGATGGGGCGCGTCCTCGCGCGATACGACGGCTGGGCCAAGGGCAACCGGACGGCGAAATGGACGACCCTGCTGAACTGGAACAGCGGCCCGCGCGAAGTCTACGCCACGCCCCACTCGATGTCGGTGGCCGGGGATTACGTGTTCGTGACCCATTTCCACCGGGGCGGCCCCATCGTGAACCGGGTGTACCGCGCAACGACGGGCGAGCCGGTGGGTATTTTCAAGCCGGGGCCGGAGATCAACGGCGTGACAGGCGACGTGGACATCCCGTACGGCATCCGGGCGTTTCGGCGCAGGAATGGGGAGTATCTCATCTTTCAGGAGGATGACCGCTACGCAAAAGTCGTGCTTTACCGGTGGACCCCGAAGGAGTGAAAGCGCCTCCCTCTTCCCTCCAACCCCGGTCAAAAGTCCAAAGTCCAAGGTTCCATCCCAGTTATTTACAGACCCTTTCCTTCCTTGCAGCACCCTCTTTCCGTGTTGGCGGGGCGGGACGGAGGGAGGGCCGGTGTTGTCCCGTAAAGCCCTCTTTGTCATTCAGTGAGGCCGCATGAAAGGGGAATGACCGGACGCGTGGAATGTTCTAAGAGGAGAGGGAGGCTATCCATCGGGAGCGAGCTTCCTGAGGCCGAGTCCCTTCGATTCCACTGACCGTCCCGCAATCTGTGGGGATCTATCTCGTACCCCCGGATTTTGCTGAGGGCGCCGTCTCAACGGCTCAAATACCGATGCCTATCCCGGTGGAAGCACAGGGAGAAAGAGAGGTGGCGGCATAAGGAAAGGATCAGGGCGGCCTTACGTGCGTCGTTCTCCCCTTCCATTATTAGGGGTTATCCCTGTTGCGAGGGAAACAAGTTCTGTGATCTTACTAAAAGGAGAGAGGAAATGTTCAACTTTCAACGGATCCTGTTCTGGGGAGCGGCGGCCTGTATGACGGCGGCGCTCGGAACGGGCCCGGCCCTGGCCCAGGATGAAGAACTGGATCTCAGGAGCGCTAGCGGCACCGTATGGAAGCTGAAATCGGTGCCTAAAGACGACAAATCCGCGCTGGACCTGTACAAATCCAAGACGTACGTTCCCGATGACACATGGGTCGATGAGACGGTGCCCGGCCAGCCCATCCTCGACCCGGCGGACAACACCAGCTTCTACTACCGGACGGAGTTCACCATTCCGGCCACGTTCCCCAAAAATCGCCCCACCTTCCTCCGGGGCTTCCAGATCGATGACCGGGACGAGACGTACCTGAACGGCACCCTGATCGGCACCGGATCGACCTGGAACCAGCAGCGGGTCTATTTCATCCCGGAGGGCGTCCTGGACTACAACGGCAAGAATGTGCTCCTCATCTTCGGGACGGATGACACCGGCGGGCACGGGATGAGCGAATCGGCAAGTATGGGCGGCCCGCTCCTGGAAACGATCGGCAATACGGAAGGCTGGCTCAAGATCGAGGCGAAAGATGCATCGGACCGGCCCGCCCCCAATGTGCCCTTCACCGTAACCCAGGACGTGGATGGCACCCCGACCGAAGTCGAAATGACCACCGATTCGAGCGGGACCGCCTGGTTCCGGGACCTGCCCCCGGGTACCTTCCCCGTCAAAGTGACCCAGTACCCCTGGACCGGCAACCTCACGCCCAACGGCACGCTGAACCAGACGATCACCGCCGGACAGCTCACCACCCTCGTCATCCAGCAGCAGCCGTTCATCTATCAGGTCCTGAAAGCCGCGTCTCCCATCACCATCGACGGGCAGAAAGAAGCCGCCTGGGACAAAGCCATGGTGATGGAGATCAACAACGAACGCCAGGTCGTCAGCGGCAAGCCCAACTGGACCGGTCTCGCGGACCATTCCGCTCGGGCCCGCTGGATGTATGACGACACCTACATCTACCTCTTCGCCGAGGTGACCGACGACGAGCGGAACAATATCCAGGTCGAGAACGAAGACCACTCCAGCTGGGGCAACTCATGGCAGGGCGACGGTTTCGAAACCTACCTCCAGCTCGACCCTTATACGCCCAGCCGGTCGGACTACCTCACCGATAAGAATTACCAGTGGACCTTCGGCATCAATGCGGAGAACAAGGTCAGCTGGAAAATCTTCCGGGACGTTGTCGGGGACGTCACCCCATTCGGCACGGGAGCGACGATCCCCCTCCCAGGGGATAATGCGAAAGTCATCAGCACCACGGCCCCGAAAGGCTATATCCTGGAAGCCCGGTTCAAATGGACCGATCTGCCAGATGTGAACGCGCAGTTCATCCCGCCGAAAGTCGGCACGGGAGGGGCCATCGGTCTCGCGGTGAATGATTCGGACACTGCCGGCTCTCAGCGCGAATCCCAGATCATGTGGAACGCCAAAGACGACCTCTGGACCAACCCGGCCAACTTCGTCCGGGCGGTCTGGGCCGGAACGGATCTCATGGACCTGCGGGCCCCGACCGCTCCTACCGGCGTCACGGCGACCTCGACCGGGAATTCCGTGACCCTGACATGGAATGCGGTACCGGGCGCGACCGGATACAAGGTCCGCCGAAGCAGCAATCCGAACGGTCCCTTCCTCGGCTTTATCCGGGGGACCGGCACCACTCCGCTTACGACCACCACCCTCACCGAACCGAACCTGACGATCGGCAATAATTACTACTACGTCGTCGTGGCGACAAACGTCGTCGGGGACAGCCCGAATTCGGCGGTCGCAGCTGTGACCGTCGGCGGCGGCGCTCCGTGCACCCTGGGCGACGTGGTCGGGACGGAGGCGGGAGCCGTGGATGTCACCGATGCCGTGGCTCTCCTGTCGCACATCGTGAACACGGTTCCCATCACCGACCCCGCCCGCCTCAGAGCGGCCAACGCCGATAAGACGGGCGGCGTCGATATTGGGGATGCGGTGACGGTCCTCCGCATCGTCGTGGGACTTCAAGCGAAGGAGTCCTGTCCCTAGCGCTCCGGCCCCTTCCTTCTTCCGGAAGCGGAGAGGGAAGGGGAGTCTTTACCGTGCAGCGACAAAGAAAAGCGAAGGGGTGCGATCCCAACTAGGATCGCACCCCTTCGCTTTTCTGACCGGGATTCGTGTCAGGGGATTACGATTTCGGGGCCGCCTTTGCACCGGCGGAGGGGAGGGAGCTCAACGGTCGCCGCACCGCGTCGGGGCCGGGGAGCGGGGGGCGCTCCGGACGGGGCAGCTCGCTCTTCTGGACGACCTGGAGGCTGTTCGGGTCGATCTTGAGCAGCGTGTTGCCCTGGAGGACGACCAGGTGATTTCCGGTGACGACCATCTGAGCCGGGGGCGGTCCCATCGGAGGCCCGATCCTGCAGAGTTGATTCCCGTCCGGCCTGCCGGGCGGCGGAGGCGGAGGGCCGTCCTGCGCCCCGGCGAACCGGTGGATGCCGAAACCGGCCACCCCGGCGGTGGCGGTGGCGACGAGCAGAGTCTTCTGAATGCGGTTCATGGTCCTGTCCTTTCATGTCTCATGGCGTGCCGAGTCGGGCGGCGCGGGAGAATTACCTCGTCTGCCTCCGCCGTTCCTGCTGCTCAATGTCGCTACATCTTTCAAAAAAAGCGACCGAGCGTAACCCTGATGCCTCATCCGGCCCGTTCTGAAGAAGGTCCTTCGTTAGGGCTCCTCCGGAGAGGATTCCGGGAAGGCTGACATGAATAGATTACCGCCGAAAGATGAAGGAATTCTGAAGAGGGAACTTTCTCGCGAAAATTCATCAAAACTTCATCCCCACCAAGAGGTACAGGATGCGCTGGAGAGTAGGAACGCTCGGTAAGGGCGTGGATGCCGGTAAGGGCAGGCAATGAAGACGAATCTCACCAAAGATGAAGCTCTAGATTTTCTTCGACAGCATCAACCTCTGCCGGACGATGAAGAACGATTAGAACAACTCATCGGGATGTTTGACGAAGTACGCCGCTATTTCACGGAACATCCTGATCCGGAATCCATCCCCCTCTTCCTCCATGCCTTCAGCGATAGCATGGGCCTCGGAGTTTACCAGGTCTGTGATTCGGTGTTCCGAAATCATGACGTAATTGATTAGCGGCATGGCTTGGTTGAAGCCGGACTCTGGGTAAGTATGAGG
>JAHWJO010000675.1 GCA_019348365.1 Armatimonadota bacterium
TCCGTGATTCATCCCGTTTATTTCAAAGGTCTCCTGCTCGCGAGTCTTCTCTCCTCCTTTGCCGCGCCCCCGGCTCATGCCCAAATCGGTTCATGGCAATCGTTGACGGACATGACGGAGGCCCGTTACGCCCCCACCACCACCGTGCTGCCGAAAGAAGTCACCTCCTTCGGGGAGGACGTGGCGCTCGTCGTGGGGGGGTATAACGGTTCCCGGACGCTGGCCACGGCGCAGATCTTCCGCCCTTCCACCGGGGCGATGACCTCCACCGGCTCCCTCAGCATGGGCCGGAACTTCGCCACCGCGACCCTGCTGAACAACGGCAAGGTCCTGATCGCGGGCGGCTACCGGGAGGACTCCTCCGGCGCGGGCAGCCTCGCCTCGGCGGAGATCTACGATCCCGCCACCGGGCTGTTCAGCAAAAACGCCTACGCGATGACTACGTCGCGCGAGCTCTATACCGCGACGCGGTTGCCGGACGGCAGGGTGCTCCTCGTCGGCGGGTTCAAGACGGGCTTCCGAGGCGGGACCCTCCGGTCCGCCGAGATCTACAACCCCGCCACGGGCCAGTTCACCGCCACGGGCTCCATGCAGACCCCCTACGGGCGGTTCGGCCACGACGCGATCCCCCTCGACCTCACCGCGGACGGCATGGAGAACGCCACCCACGTTCTGATCGTCGGCGGGAAAGAACGGCGGTCGTCCTCCGACTGGCGCTCCCTGAATACGGCGGAGCTCTACGACATCGCCAAAGGCACGTTCGCCTACACCTCCGGCTCCATGCAATACACGCGGGATCGCGTGACGGTCGCATGGATCACGGCGGCGAAGAAGGCGCTGGTCATCGGGGGAAAAGCCGAAGCGCTCGGCGTGTCCGACGACGTGCTGGTGACGGAGTGGTACGATCCCGCAACGCAGACCTTCTCCCCCGGCCCGAGCCTCGCCCAGGGGCGGATGGCGCACACCCTCACGAAATTCACCGATTCCAAAGGCTGGGAGAACATCCTCGTCGCGGGAGGATGGAGCGTCCGGGCCGACAGCACCATCAGCTCCACCGAGCTCCTCGTCGTAGACCCCGGCAAGCCTTTAGCGGGTAGCTTCGTCTCGGCGGGCTCCCTGGCCCACACCGGCCACGATCATGGCGCGGCGTACCTCAGCGGAACGGGAGGGGGCGTGCTGGTGTTCGGCGGGAAGCGGCACGAGTGGGACCCTGTTCTGGCCTATCATGTGACCGAATGGCTCGACCAGGTGGAGCGGTACACCCCTGCCATCATTCACGACGTGGCGGTGACCTCCATCACGCCCGATCCCGCGACCGTTACCTCCGGCTCCCTCGCCGCCCTGTATGTGGGAGTGAAAAACGAAGGCAGCGCCGAAGAGACGTTCACCGTCTCCCTCGCAAATACGACGACGGAAGTGACGCCCGGCTCCCTCATCAACAACGATCAAAGCATTGTACTGTCCCCCGGCGCATCCCGAACCCTCCGGTTCGATTGGGACACGAATGGCGCCAGTCTCGGAAGCCACGTATGGACCGCCACCGCCGCTACGGTCGCGGGAGAGACCGATACGGCGGACAACCAGAAAGCCACCGATCCCGCCGTGCAGGTGGTCGCGCCGGTTCACGACGTAGCGGTGACGGCGGTAAGCGTCGCCGACCCGGTGGCCCGGAGCCTTGATTCGGTTCCCGTCGCCGTCGAGGTCGCCAATCCGGGGGATTATCCGGAGACCTTCACCGTCACCCTGACCGACACGCCCGAAGGATCGACGACAGGAACGCTCGTGGGATCGCAGACGGTCACCCTGGAAGCCGGGACAACCCGGACCCTCAGCTTCGGCTGGACGACCTCCGGGGCTGATCTGGGAGTTCATCAACTTGCGGCCACCGCGAAAATCGACGATACGGCGATCAGCGATGCAAACGGAGCGAATGATTCCGCCGCAATGACCACGAACGTCGTCGATCCCTTCCATGACGTGGCGGTAGCCGCTGTTTCGGCTCCCGCTACGGTCGACCAGGGGAGCGTCGTGCCCGTTTCCGTGTCCGTCGAGAACCGGGGGACCTACAGCGAGACGTTCACCGTCACTCTGACCGACACGCCCGAAGGATCGGCGGGGACGCTGGTGGGATCGAGATCG
>JAHWJO010000225.1 GCA_019348365.1 Armatimonadota bacterium
CGGTCGACATGCGTGCACCCGCCTCTCGGCTCCTCCGGATCGGCAACGCTCAAGGATGCCATCAACGAAGCCTTCCGAGACTTGGTCGCGAACGTCCACGATACTTTTTACATCTTCGGGACCGTCGCGGGGCCGCACCCGTACCCGCTTATGGTCCGTGATTTCCAGAGCGTCATCGGCTTCGAGGCGCGGGAGCAGATACTGACCGAGGAAGGGCGGCTCCCCGACGCGGTCGTGGCGTGCGTGGGCGGCGGCAGCAACGCGATGGGGATCTTCCACCCGTTCGTCGGGGACGAATCGGTGCGGCTCATCGGCATTGAGGCGGCGGGGCGCGGCATCGATACGAGCGAGCACGCCGCCACCCTCTCGAAAGGCCGTCCCGGCGTGCTCCACGGCGCGTCGAGCTACCTCCTTCAGGACGAGAACGGGCAGGTCATCGAGACGCACTCCGTCTCGGCGGGCCTCGATTACCCCGGCGTGGGGCCGGAGCACAGCTACCTGAAGGAGATCGGGCGGGCCGAGTACCGCGTCTGCACCGACCGCGAGGCGCTGGAGTCCTTCCTGCTCCTCGCCCGGACCGAAGGGGTCATTCCGGCCCTCGAATCGTCCCACGCCATCGCCCGCGCGCTCGACGTGGCGAAAGAGCTGGGTGAAGGCAAGCTCCTCATCGTCAACCTCTCCGGCAGGGGGGACAAGGATGTGGAGCAGGCCCAGCGGCTGCTGAACCTTGAGGGCGACGGGCATGAACCCTCCTGAACCTTCTCCCGGAAGGGTGGAGCAGGTCGCCCGTTTGACAAGAAAACGGCCCCTTCGCTGGACTCCCGCGCGCGGGGGCTACACCCAGGCGGAGCGCTGGATCGTGGGATTTGACGATGGCACCTCTGTGTTCGTCAAAGCCGCGAACGATCAAAATACCGCGAAGTGGCTCCGTCAGGAATACCAGATCTACTCTGCGGTTTCCAGAGCGTTCATGCCCAAACTGATGGGCTGGGAGGACGGCGACCGGCCCCTCCTGTTACTGGAGGACCTGAGCCGGGCGCACTGGCCCCCGCCCTGGAACCGGTCGCAGGTGAACGCCGTGCTTCATATGCTGGAACAACTCCATGCCACGCCTCCCCCCTCCGGTGTTCCCCGACTGACGGACGTGTGGCCGAATCCGTCCTACTGGCCGCGCATCGCGGAGGACCCGACCCCCTTCCTCGGACTGGGCCTCTGCTCCCCGGTCTGGCTGGAGAAAGCCCTGCCGGCCCTGATCGAGGCGGAAGGCTCGGCGCAGCTTGACGGGGAGGAGCTCACTCACCTGGACGTTCGCGGCGATAATCTCTGCATCCACAGGGAGCGCGCGATTCTGGTGGATTGGAACTGGGCGTGTATCGGCAACGGAACCATCGACATCGTGGGATGGCTGCCCAGTCTCGCGCTGGAAGGCGGGCCGAAGCCCGAAGAGGTTCTCTCCGGCGAACGGGAACTCGCGGCGCTGCTGGCCGGTTACTGGGGTCATCAGTCCACTCTCCCGCCGCCGCACCCGGATTCTGATCTGCGGACCTTTCAGCGCGCTCAACTCGGCATAATGCTCCCTTGGGCGGCGCGGGAGCTCGGACTGCCGGAACCCGTGCTTGCTGATCCTCCACCCCACACAGGAGCCTCCTATTGACCCGAATCGGACGACGATTTGAAGAGCTGGCGGGACAGCCCGCGTTTATCCCGTTTCTCACGGCGGGGGACCCCGACCTCCCGAAGAGCCTGGAGATCCTGAAAGCCGTCGCGGATGCCGGGGCCGACATCCTCGAATTGGGCGTCCCGTTCTCCGACCCGATGGCGGACGGCGTCGCGGTCCAGGCGTCCTCCCAGCGGGCGCTCCTCCACCACGTCACCCTCTCCGACGTGCTCGACCTTGTGCGCGAGTTCCGCCGCACCCACGACACCCCGCTCCTGACGATGACCTACACCAACCCCGCCCTCCAGTACGGCCTGGAGCGGTTCGCCCGTGATGCGGTGGCGGCGGGGCTGGATGGGGCGATCCTCACCGACCTCACGCCGGAGGAGGCGGGGGAATGGAAGACCATCGCCGACCGGACGGGGCTGGACACGATCTTCCTCCTCGCCCCCACGAGCACCGACGAGCGGATGAATCTCGTTGCGCGGATGTCGAGCGGCTTCGTCTACTGCATCTCCAGCCTCGGCGTGACAGGCATGCGGACGAAGGTGTGGGAGGGCCTGGGCGACCTCGTGAAGCGGATCAAGAGGCAGACGGACCGCCCGGTCTGCGTGGGCTTCGGGATCTCCACCGCCGAGCACGTGCGGGAGGTGGGCCGGCTCGCGGATGGTGTGGTCGTCGGCAGCGCGATGGTCCATGTCGTCGCGCAGAACCTCGACGCGCCGGACCTCCCGGAGCGCGTGGCGGCGAAGGTGCGGGAGCTTCGAAGCGGGTTGGCGCAGGGGACCGGTTAGGCCGGCGCGCCTTTCCCCTTTGCAGGGCTGCCGGGCTTCAGGCGGAAATCGCCGCGTTCCGGATGAACGAATAGAGGGTCTTTCCCGTAGATGCCTCCCTGTTCCGGAGTCGGCAGGCCCAGGCGGCTCAGGGTCGGCTGGGTCTCGCAGCCCATGCAGCGCCAGAGGTTCCACGCGAACCGGAAGGTGCTCGGCGCGGTGTTCGGGCCGTTGTTCATGATCGAAATCAGCTCCCCCTCGCGCCACACGACGACGTTATCCACAAATCGCCCGTTGCGGCTCGGCACGAACCCCGGCGCGTTCGTCTCCTGGAGGATACGGATCACCCACCGTTTGGGCCGGTAGATCGTGTTCCGGCGGACCACCGCCCCGTCCACCCCGACGAACGCAATCGGGGCATCCGACCCGACGATCACGTTCCCCTCCACCCGGATATTCTTCGCCTCGTAGCCCTGCACGCGGGGGCGGAAGAAGTCGAGGCCGGTGCTCCCGCCGATCTGCACCGCGCGCATCCCGGCATCGACCAGGCGGCAGTTCCGCACGATGATGTCGCTCGTGCCGCCCTTGGTCTGGATTCCGTTGTTCCCCCCGTTGCGGAGGGTGCATCGCTGGATCAATCCCCGGCGGCACCCGACCATGTCGATCCCCGATCCCGCATCCCCCCAGCTTTCGATCACGGTGTCGAGCACCTGAAAATCCGTCACGCCGGAGAGCTTGATGCCGTCGCGGTTGCCCGTCGGCCCGACCTTGCTGACGTGGAGGTTCCGCAGGGTGATGTGGTGAGAGGGGGTCTCGTACGTGCCGCCGTCATCGATGTTGAGGCCGTTGCCGCTTGCGCCGGTGAGGACGAGGCCGCGCAGCTCCACGTACGCCACATCGGAGAGGTGGAGGGCTTCCGTGCCGCCCTTGAACACGGGGAGGCGGCGGGGGTCGGCGGCGCGGATCAGGATCGGCTTTGCGGCGGTCCCCCGGACGTTGTGGAGGAAGACGCCGGGCCGGTACTCCCCCGCCGCAAGGTGGATCTCATCCCCCGGCTTCGCCTTCTCCGCCGCGCGGATCAGCGCCTCGGAATTGGAGACTCGATGCACGGCGGCATCCCCGCGCGCGGCGAACAGGGCGAGAGCGAGCGCCAGAACCGGCACGAAGCCCAAACGTCGAAGCATCAGCGGAGCAGCCATTCCATCGCCTCCTCTGTCGAGAGCGCATCCCGGCGCAGGGTGATTCCTCGCCTCATGCGGGGCTGCGGCTTGGCGGATTCCGGCGCGTGGTGCAGCAGGACCTTCCCCGGCAGCAGCCGCGCGAACCCAAAGACTCCCCCGTACTTCAGCGCGCCCGGCAGCATCCGCGCGTCCGTGGACTCTTTGATCTGATCGAAGTCGAAGCCGTCCAGGTCGAGGGTGGCGCGGCGCACACCCTCCCCGGCCAACACGCCCGCCAGCAGCGCCCACAGCCCGGCCTCCCCCTGCCCGAGGAGGCTCACCGATTTCACCCCGTCCATCCCTCTCGCCGCCGCGAGCGCCGTGACCAGATCGCTCACCCGTTCGGCGAGGAGGGAGCGGTTGTACCCGAACGTGAACCCGGCGTACGGCTTCCCCGGCCCTTCGAGGTGCTTCCGCACGGCCCAGGCGGACTCGTCCGCTCCCGCCCCGGTCAGAAAGGCCTCCGGCGCGAGGATCGCCGCCTTGCGCTCCAGGATGCGGCGGGCTTCCGGGACCGGCTGTCCGTCCGGCCCGATCAGGCTCCGCTTCCCCTCCGGGTGGACCCACAGAAGGAGGTCGCCCGTCCAGCCGTCGGGAATGAGCCGGAGGGCGAGCACGTCGGCGCGCCCCGGCCCGGTCAGAAGCCCCTCTTCGTAGCTATATCCGTCGCGGTCCTCCATCCGGCTCGCCCGGAACCGGGGAGCGTCCTCCTTCTCCGGCATAGCATCGTGGACCATCACCTCCAGCGCGCGGCGGACAGTCCGGCGGTACGCGGCGGGGCGCTTCCGCAATTCCTCCATCTGCCGGTCACTGGATTCCGTGAGAAAGGCGCGTACGGCGGCGGCATCCTTCGCGTCGGCGGGGAAGGGGTGCGCCGCGTCGAACACCGAGAGGTCCTTCGGCGGGACCGGCTCGAACGGCTTCTCCTCCACCGGCTCATCCAGGCCCAGCCCGAAATGCCGGTTCACCCAGCCGTACATCCTCTCGCGGCTGACCTGGTTGTAGTTGTGGGGGAAGGGGAGGTACTTCGCGTCCACGCGGTCCTTCGCGCCGTAGAGGCCGTAAATCGCCTTCATCTCCGGCAGGCCTTTCGATTCGATCTCGCGGGTCCAGTCGTTCGCGCCGGTCATGCCCTGGGGCTGGGGGGCGAAGAGCGCGGCGATCTCCACGTTGTTCGTCCCGACCCGCAGCAGCGGGCTGTTCTCGCAGACGCAGCCGCCCTGCATGGCGGTGGAGACCATCACGGCGGGGAACGCGAGCGCCGGGCGGTCGTCCACGGCGGTGAGGAGGAACGTCTGGGTTGCGCCGCCGCTCGCCCCCGTCACCGCGACCCGGTCGGGATCGACTTCGTCGAGGCTGAGGAGGAAGTCGAGGGCGCGGATGCTGTTCCAGGTTTGCAATCCCATGAACGATTGGAGGCGAAGGATCGCCTGCGTATCGCGGAACCCTTCCCGGTGGGGGATCGGGCGGCTGTCGGCGTACCCGATCATGTCGTAGTGGAAGACGACCGCGCCCATCCGGGCGAGCATGGCGCACCGGGCCTGAAGCGGGTATCGCGCCGACTCCATCGTCTTCTCCGCGCCGGTCTCGATCTCTTTCCGCGCTCCCGCCTCGCCGTTCTCGTAGAAGCGCCCGTTCTCCCAGTGGCCGTGCGGGCTGAGGACGCCGGGATGCTTCTTTGCTCCCTTCATCGCTTTGGGGCGGTAGAGGTTCCCGGTGACGTAATGGCCGGGGAGGCTTTGGAAATAGACCTTCTCGACGGTGTACTCCCCCCGGTCGATCCTGCCGTGGACGACGGGGCGGAGGGGCGTGCGCTCGGGCAGGGGCCAGAGTCCCTGCGAGACGAGGACCTGCTCCCGGAGGGCCTTCGCGCGGCGCTCCCATTCTCTCCGGTTCTTGAAGTCGGGGCGGAACTCCCACGGGTGGTCGAGGTCGTGAACGGCGGCGAGGCGGGCCTGAGGAGACGCGTGAGCATCCGCCGGGGGATCGGCGGGGGCGGGAGATTCCCCGGCGAGAGCCGCCGTCATGACGAGGACGGACAACGCGAGGAGGAGCAGGATCGAGGGCATGGGGTCACCTGAAAACCGGGAACGAGAGTGCCCGGCGAATGAATTCGCGGCAACAGGAGCGCGAAGTCCCCCTACGGGGACTTCACTCCCAGCCTATCGGTGTAAAGGTTGGGCCTGAAGTCGGCGCAGGCCGACTTTGCGCCGTTGTTGCCCGCGAATTCATTCGCCGGGCACCCTCAGATGCCCTTTACCCCTCCTCTTTGGCCTGATCCTCCCAGACCTCCCACTGGCCGACCAGGGTGAGCGGGCCGTTCGGGAGGAGGGGGGCGAAGCTCCATTGCTCGATCATCTCTTTGTACGCGCGCCCCACCGCGCGGATATTGCGGTCCAGGTCGTAAAGGCCGAGGGGGTTCACATTCCCGTTGTCTTCGCGCAGGGCGGTGTCCCAGTCCACCTGATCGGTCAGGCTGTACCAGGTCATGCCGCAGAGGGGAACCCCATCTTTGCGGAGCCGCTGGATGTTGGACCAGGTCTTCCAGAGCCATCTCTCAGCATCCGGCTCGCACCGGTTGGTTTCGGTGTGCATCATGGGCAGGTTGTAACGCTGATGGTAGTCCTTCGTGACGACGTAATAGCCGAAGATCTCCCCGGCAAACACCCGCTGGTGCTCGTCCACCATCAGGTGCTCGTTGGACGTGTAGTAGTCGTTCCCCATCACGCAATGCTCGCGGAGGTCGTACCGATGAAAGAAGTCATACTCCTCCTCCGTCATGCCGTTGTCCATCACGTACTCGTACATGCCGGAGCTGATCCGAAGGCCGTAGTTCAGGTCGAGGGAGAGGAAGCGGCGCTCGTTGAACATCTCGGCTTCGTCACACAGTTGCGGATGGCCGGCGTGGGTGTACTCCGACGACTCGCTCTGGATGAAGAGGGCATCCTGCCGCTCCTCCAGGATCGCCATCATCGCGAGGATGTTCGCCTTCACGGCGTGCTTGATGGCCGTGACGAAACCATGGTGCGTCGTCAGCCGCTCGTTCCACCAGCCGTAGAAGGCGCTGAACTCGGCGGTGATGTACATCTCGTTGACGGGAGTGTAGAAGCGGATCCAGGGGTAGCGGGCCGCGAAGGCGCGGGCATACTCCGCGAACAGCCGGGGGAAGTCGGGATTCTGGAAGTTCCCGATCCAGTCCGGCACGCCGAAATGGCACAGGTCGAGGATGGGAACCAGCCCCATTTTCCGCATTTCGGGGAGCACCTCGTCGGTCCAGGACCAGTCGTATTTCCCCGGCGCGAGGTGCATCTTGTAATAGGGCGGGCCGTACCGGAGGAAGCGGATCCCCAGCTCGCGGGTCAACTGGAAATCCTCGCGCCAGTACCGGTAGTGGCAGCACTTCTCCATCTCATCCACCCGCTTCTCGCCCTGCGGGGTCTGAATGGTGGGGTAGCTGCACTCGATTCCCGTGGCGAAGATGAACCGCTGGGTATGAGGATTCAACATTCGCTTCGGTTGGTAGTAGCGCATCCGGCTGACCCTTTCTCAAGATAATGGCGATGGAAAATCCCTTGGTTTTCCCCGTCACCTGGAATGCCGGGAGTGAAATGCGGAAGGGGACCGGCAAATGAATTCGCGCCTGGAGGGGCACGAAGTCCGCCTTCGCGTACTCTCCTTCCATTCTTTCTGAAGGGGTCAGGTTGGAGGTGGAGTCGCCGGAGGGCGACTTCGCGCCGTTGTTGCCCGCGAATTCATTCGCCGGGCGCTTTCTCTACTCCCTCTCGCGTCCTTTCATCCAGGCGACCGCCGCCGTGACTCCGGCGAGGGCCAGCACCGCCGCCGCCAGCGGCTT
>JAHWJO010000226.1 GCA_019348365.1 Armatimonadota bacterium
TGGGTGCTGTGGTGTGTTGTTGCGTTGGTTATTTGGTGCGTGGCGGCCTAGTCCACCCCCATCCTTGAGCAAAGCTTCAAGCCACTACTCCAGGGATGCCACTACCCACTCGGAAGTTTACGGAACGGATAGAACCGATTCTTGAATTTCTCTCTTCCTGCTTCCCTACACACCAACTCACCAACGCACTCATTCCACCTCATCGGCTTCGAGTTCAAGCCAGCGGTTCAGCCAGGCCAGCGCGTCGATCCATTCGGTCAGGGACTGCTCCTCATGGGTGAGGCCGGGCTCGATCCGGAGCTGCGCCCGTTCGGGGACGCCTGCCTCGCGGTACCGCTTTTCGACCACCGCGTACACCTCCTTCGCCCCCGCCGTGGGGACGACCTCGTCGTTCTCATGGGCGAGGATGAGCAGCGGGCGCGGCGCCAGCGTCGGCAGCAGCCGAATAGGATCGAACTTCGTATCGTATCCGGGCAAGAGGCGGGACCAGAGCGCGTGGGCGACGCGAGGGGTGACCGCCGTTTCGCCCAGGTCCTTCGCGACGGCGCGATAGACCCGGTCGAAGGCCCAGTGGCTGCGGGTGGTGTTCACCAGCGGATCGTTGCGGGTGACGCCGACGACCGGGATGACGACGCTGAAACGCCTGTCGATGACGGCGGCCATCCACGCCTCAAACCCGCCTTCGGAGAGGCCAACGATCCCGATGCGCTCGGGGTCCGCGTCCGGCAGGGTGACGAGGAGATCCGCGAGGCGGGTGAGGTCGAAGACGGTGTCGATGAGCCAGGGGTGCCCCTGCCCGGTGCGGAAGGCGTGGATCATCGCCTCCTGGAGGTCGGGGCCGTTGCCCCGGCGCTCGCCCCGGTAGCGGGCATCCATGGCGACGACGATGCAGCCCGTATTTGCGAGGGTCTCCTGCACTCGCACGAGGGGGTAAGCATCCTTGGTGCCCCCGAGCCAGTGCTGGAGGATGACGACGGGCAGGCGGCTTGATTCCGGGCGCGCCGGGCTCATCATCACGGCGACGGCCCGTTCCCCGTCTTCGGGAACGAAGGCGATCCGTCGGATGCGCAGACCCGCCGAGGTCTGATCGGAAAGAATTTGAGGCGAGAGGTCGCCGATACGGCGGCCCGACATGACGAACTCCCGGAACTGCGCGTCGGGCGTGTCCGGCTTATCCGGATGCGTCACGAGGGAAGTGCGACAGCCAGAAATCATAAGGAGAAACAGCAGAGCGAAGCTGGAGAGAAAGCGGACAGACACGAATGGAAATTCCCGGATTGGACCGATGGCGAAACCCTCGTTGAGGGATAAAAGGGACAATTATCTCTCCAGAATCAGAACTACCGTCCGGAAAAGAGACAGGAAGGAATCACGTTATGAGGACTCCCGCACGAGGGAATCGGTTGCGTCGATGGTCGAGGCCGTTACGGAGGAATGAATTCGCCCCTGACGTGAACGGGATTACGGCCAATCTTCCGAAGATGTTGCTTCCAAATAGGTCATCAGGGCATCCCGGTACGGCGCGATGCCTTTGTAGGCCGCCAGCTCCGGCGGCAACGATTGTAGGACGCGGTAGAGCCGAAGGAGCTTTTCGGGTTCCGCTTCCAGTGTTGCGAGGGGGGCGCGGTAGGTGAGAATGGTGAACAGGATGCCCCGCGTGTCGGGGAGACGGGAGAGGGTCTGCCGCTCCAGCCGGAGATGACACCGTTCCCCCGCGTTCTCCGGGGTGATGCCCTGGCCGGCGGGAGACCACTCATGGGCGGTGGCGGGGGAGAGGTTCAGGCGATCCGTGGGGGCGATGGACCAGTTCCAGCGCCCGACGGGGCGGCTCGGCTTCAACCGGCGCATCATGAGGTCCGCCGGTCGCCCGACGCGCTTGCGGAATCCGGGTACGGGATCGTGGATATTGAGGAGGGGGAGACCGATCTTGTCGTCGAGGCACCATTTCGCCGCGAAGCAGAGCAGCCCCGCGACCAGCACCATCTCCCCGTCATCACGCTCGTCCATCAGCAGGAGATCCTCCTGCACCTGCCGCCCGATCCACTCCAGCGGTGGGCAGGGGAGCGTATCGGGATCGCCGGGAGTGAAGGTTGCGCGGGTGGAGAGGAGCCGGTTCGTCCAGGTCCAACGGTCGCCATGAATTTCCAGGGCGAACGCCTGCGGATGATGCCGCGCCATGCTGGGGAGGAGGAGTTCGAGCGTTTTCCACTGGAGCGGCAGGGTGGATTCGGGCGTGTGGCAGTAATAGCGGCGGTCCTGCGCCAGGATGTCGCGCTTGAGGGCGATCTCTTCGGCGTAGCGGGAGTCGAGCTCGATGAGGCGGTCGGGCGAGAGCGCCGCCGCGTCCATCTTCATCTCGTGGGTGTCCCGGTCGAAGGGGAAGTGGGGCGGGGGGTCCATCATAGTAGAGGTGAGTTATCGGCGTTTCCGGGTGGAAAGGTATTTCGTGCGATCCGCCGGGGGGAGATAGTCTTCCACGCGAAGGCCGCGCCGCTCACACCAGGCTTCCAGCATCTCCCAGATCCTCTCGGCATCTCGCGTGGGGGTGCGGACGTTGGGGGGAACCCGCTCGTAAGCGCAATCCAGTGGGGCCACTCCCATCCAGCCGGGAATGGTGGGGTCGGCTCCGGCTTTCAGCAGCATCTCAACCAGGTCGGCATCTCCCCTCTCAACCGCGTATTTCAGCGCCGTCTCCCCGATGCGCGGCTCATTGTGGGCGTTCACATCGGCCCCGGCATCGAGGAGCATCCGTGCGGCTTCCGCGTGACCGTTCTCCACGGCCCCCATCAGCGGGGTGCGGTCGAGGTCGTTATAGGCGTTGAGGGCCGCTTTCCCGTCCGCTTTCAGCAGCAGTTCGAGGATCTCCAGGTGACCCTCTTCCGCCGCCCGGTGGAGCGAGGTTTCGTCGCAGGAAAGCTCCGCCGCCACCTTCGCGCCGTGATCAAGGAGCAGCCGGACCAACTCCACATTTCCGCGATTCACCGCCCAGAACAGGGACGTATGATTAAGGACGGATTCGGGATGGAGGTGAACGTTGGGATCCGCCCCGCGCGCGAGGGCTTCGCGGACGAGATCCAGATCATTCTCCTCGACCGCTTCGATCAGGAAATCGTTCCCGTCCATGTCGTCCTGTGCCTCAAGAGCCGATGACGACCCGCTCCCCCGCCGGGCCGACCCACGTCTTCACTTCGGGATACTTGCAGTTCAGGTAGCTCACGAACTTCTGCGGATCCTCCTGGTTGCCCCGGAACATGTCCCAGTGGTGCGGGATCGCCCACGCCGCCCCCACCTCTCCCGCGAGGTCCACCGCCTCCTGGAATGTCATGTTCCCCAGGCAGTTCCGCTGGAACCGCTCCGCGTCCCGCCCGTTGATGGGGAGGAAGACGGCGTGGGGCATCATCTCCTGAAGGGAGGTGAGCAGCCCTTCGTAGGGGACGGTGTCGCCGGAGTGATAGAAGCTGTAGTCGTTCGTCTCGACGACATAGCCGAGGAACGGGAAGCCGTGCTCCGCGTGCTCGTCGAACGCCTCGTGCTTGGACTTGAGGGCGGTGAGGTGGACACCGTCCCTCTCGAACATCTCCATGTGGCTCAACCCGACGACCCGCTCCTCCGGAATGCCGAGGTCCAGCACCCGCCGGAGGTGGGGACGTGGCACGACGAGGATGGCCTGCGGAGAGGCCTTCATGACGGGCGGGAGGGTGTCCGGGTCGATGTGGTCGAGGTGATCGTGGGTGCAGAGGATCAGGTCGGCGTTGGTGACCTCCTCGTATTTCAGCAGGGGCGGGGTCTGGCGGGCGGGGCTGGGGGTGAGGTAAGGATCGAGGTAGATGACGCAGCTGCCCTTGTAGATGTAGCTCGCCTGTCCCATCCACCAGAAGGCGAGGGTGCCTTCTTCGGGCCGGGTCCGGGCGATGTCGTCGATGAGGGCGGGTCCGGTGAGCTTCACGTCAGCCATGAGCGGTCTCCTGTCAGAGTGGAGGAAAGAGTCAGGGAGGGTGGGGAAGGTCAGGAACAGAAACGCCCCGCCGGGAGGGTGGGGCGAGAGGAGCAACGGGATAAACCGGGGGTTCCCCTTCAGGGATACATCTTCTTGTACTTCGCGCGCTCTTCCTCGGTGACCCAGAGCATATAGAAGTTGCTGCCGGGTTTCTCGGTGTCGGGATCGCGGACGGTGCGGGCGAGGTACCACTTGGCATGGGTGTCGGCGAGGAGGAAGGTCCCGCCCTTATTGTGGCGGTCCGCCGGGGTGTCCCCGGAGGTCCAGGGCTGGAAGGTGCCGTCGTTGACGCCGCCGCCGCCGGCTCCCGCCGCGCTCTTGTCCGACTCTTCCATGAGCATGATCGTACCGGCGGGGTCGGGCACCTCGCTCATGGTCTTCGTCGCTTCGGGATTGGGAGAAAGGGTCTGGTTCATGCTGTAGGAGAGCTTGGTCGGCGAATTGGCTCTCTCCTGACCCACGAAATTATCAGAGGGGCACTTGTACGCCTCCTCCGTCTTCACCGTCGGGAAAATGGACCCTTTCTTCACGTTGATGTTGAAGTGACCGGAAGTGACCACCCACCCATTAGGGCCGTCAGGCTGGGGGTAGGTGCCATCCCAATCATCGATGTACATGCTGAAGCCGGTTCCGAGCTGCTTCATATTATTGAGGCAGGCGGTCTGCCGCGCTTTTTCCCGCGCCTTGGCGAAGACGGGGAAGAGGATCGCCGCCAGGATCGCGATGATGGCGATGACGACGAGAAGCTCGATGAGCGTGAACCCCCGCGCGGGTGCAAACTTTTTCTCGTTCATGGATTGCGAGTCTCCGGAAGATGGATAAGGAAGCCGGGGTTCGGCCTCAATGCCTGTTATTCAAGAGCGGCCCGGTGGGTTCCTTTAAGGCTGGATCTCAACACAAAAGGACAATACGCGGACTCCGTTGTTCCATGCGGGGGAGTGACATGGATGATACATCTGGCACGCCCCTCTGCACAGGAGGCCGACTTGTTCGTTCTTTCCGAAGAACATGAAGGAGACAGGGGATGCCCGAATTGTAGGGTTCGCGGCAAATAGCGGAAGCCTCTCCTTTGGTCTGACTCGCGCTATTTCCTTCTATTTTTACCCTACCGATTGAGCTTGTAACGTTTCCCTCCCCGAAACCGTCCTCCTTACGGAGGGAAGGAAACCGTGCAGATCTCCACAGACGAAGAATTAATGCGACGGGTCCAGGCCGATGATGCGGAATCTCTGGGGATTCTCTTCGACCGCTACCGGAACCGCGTGTACGGGTTTCTCCTTCGCTTCCACGGCGATGCGGCGACGGCAGAAGACCTGGTGGGGGAACTGTTCTGGCGAGTCTGGCTGCGCCGGCAACAGTTCCGGAGCCGGTTCTACGGCTGGCTCTTCGCGATGGCCCGGACCCTGGCGCTGGACGACCTGCGGAAAGGTTATCACCGGGAAAGCTGTTTCTCCGACCTCGCGCCGGAAGGAGAGGAGGAGGGCTCCAGCCTTCCCAACTCGATGGAGCGCCCTCGTAGGAACGACTGGATTCAGGAGATGGCCGTCCGGGATCAGGTGCAGGAGAGCCTTTTGCGGCTGCCGGAAGACCAGCGGACGGCGATCCTCCTCCGCGAATACGAGGAGTTGGATTACGCCGAGATCGCGGAGATCATGGGGATCTCGGTGGGGAACGCCCGCCTGCTGGCCCACCGCGCCCGGCTCCGGCTGCGCTCGCTCTTGCTTCCGCTCTTGCAGGATGAGGAGGACCCATGTTCGAGCAAATGAACTGCCCCTCCCCCGAAGACCTCTGCGCGCTCCGGGAGGGAGAGATCGACGAACCCCGCCGCTCGGCGATGACCGCGCACCGGGAGGCGTGCCCGGCGTGCCGGGAAGCGTGGCGGCAACTGGACGGCCTCTCCCGCCTGCTCCGGTCACATCCGGCGGAACCCTTTATGGACGAGAACCGGAGCGCGAAGATCCGAACGACCCTGATGGAGGCGTGCCGGTCGGACTTTGAAGGAAACCGGTCTCGGCGGGGCTCGTTGCGCTCCCTCTCCGCACGATGGAAGGCGGTAAACCTCTTCGGCCTGCGGGACGCTCCCCCTCCGGCGGAACCGCCGCTGCTATCCGGCACCGGGAGGCTTCCCCCGCGCGAGGTTCCGCCCGCGCATCGCCCACTAATGAACGTTCACAGGAAGGAAGAAAAGATGGAAGCGGTTCAGGTACTCTCCTCAATTCAAAGCTCGAATCTCCGGCGGTGGGCGTCCGGCGTGACCGCGACGGCGGTGGTGCTGGGATGCGGGGCCGGGTTGTGGGTGGCGGGCCAGCGGATCGCGGCGGAACGGAACCGCCTTCTCCCCGAAACCGAAACCCGCCGGCTCCTTCATAAAGGACCGGCAGAATCCCTCGCGTTTTCGCCGTCCGGCCCGTGGATGGCGGTGGGGGAAGCGGCTCCAATCGGCCGGCAATCCCGCATAACGCTCTGGGATTCTCAAACGGGCCTGAAGCACGCCGAGATGAAGGGTCACGGGGAAGCTACCCAGGCCGTTGCGTTCTCGCCGGAGGGTCGGATACTCGCCACCGGGGGCCGGGACAATGCAGTACGACTCTGGGATGCCGCATCCGGGCAGCCGATCCACACGCTCGCCATACCCGACGGCTGGGTCACTTCGATGGCCTTTTCCCCCGATGGCCGGTTGCTGGCGGTCGGGGGCGGGGCCGGGAAAAACTCCCGGGTACGGCTCTGGGAGGTCCCCACGGGAAGCCTGAAATCCGTTCTGAAGGGCCACGCCGGGAACGTCTCCGCCGTGCATTTCACCCGTGACGGACAAAGGCTCATCAGCGGAAGCTGGGACGGCTCCGTTCGGGTGTGGGAGACGAGCTCCGGCCAATTCCTGAAGAGTCTCTCGGCAGGTCCGGAGTCGGTCACCGCCCTCGCCCTGACCTCGGATGACCGGCTGGTGGCCGCCGCCGGGATGGAGGGCACGATCCTCCTGTGGGACCTCGCAACCGGGCAGCTCCAGAAGAAGCTGGACGGCCACACCAGCACGATCCACGGCGTGGCCTTCTCGCCGGACGACCGGTACCTGGCGAGCGTCGGCAACGATTCGCTCATCCGGCTTTGGGACGCGGAGACGGGCCGGGTACGGCAGACTCTCCGCCAGCGGCACGATCCGCCCTGTTCGGTCGCGTTCTCCCCGGACGGACAAACGCTCGCCGTCGGGTTCTACAATCTCGGAAAGGTGAAGCTCTGGGACTGGAAGGGCGGTAAGAGCGAGTGACGGAAACGTCGGGTTTGAAATGCGGGAGAGACGGCGAATCAATTCGCGGCAACCACGGCACGAAGTCGCTCTTCGGCGACTCCAACCCTAACCCGACCCCTTCAGTGGAACCCCACTGGAACCTCAAAACCCAACTTTCACCTTCACAGGGCTGACGCAAAACGTATGGACTGGTGTCATCCTGAGCGAAGCGAAGGATCTGCGTTTGGACTATGGCGTACACAAGCGTACACGCAGATCCTTC
>JAHWJO010000227.1 GCA_019348365.1 Armatimonadota bacterium
AGAGCACCCTCATCATGGCGTTCCTCGGCCTCGTGCCCCTGGCGGCGGGGACCGTTTCGATCTTCGGGCAGCCGTACGCCCACAGCCGCCGCCTCGTCGGGTACGTGCCGCAGCGGGGGAGCGTGGACTGGGACTTCCCCACTGACGCGCTCGACGTGGTGATGATGGGCCTCTACGCGAAGCTCGGCTGGATCCGGCAGCCCGGCAGGAAAGAGCGGCGGATCGCGATGGAGTGCCTCGATCAGGTGGGGATGGCGGACTTCGCGCGGCGGCAGATCAGCCAGCTCTCTGGCGGGCAGCAGCAGCGCGTGTTCCTCGCGCGGGCGCTGGCGCAGGACACCCCGCTCTACTTCATGGACGAGCCGTTTGCGGGAGTGGACGCCACCACCGAGCGCACCATCATCGACCTCCTGAAGCGGCTCCGGGACGAGGGGAAGACCGTCGTGGTGGTCCATCATGACCTCCAGACCGCGCCGGAGTACTTCGATCACGTCGTCCTGCTGAACGTGCGGCTCATCGCCTCCGGCCCGATGGAGCCGACCTTCACCGCCGACAACCTGCAGAAGACCTACGGCGGCAGGATCGCCTTCCTGAAAGAATGAGGATTCACCACAGAGGCACAGAGAAGATATCACCGCAGAGGCGCAGAGACGCGGAGAACCCCCTGAACCCCTGACAGGGTGAAGGGGTGACAAGGTGAGGGGGTTCATCTGCGTGTATCGGCGTTCATCTGCGGTTTCATAGAGCTTTTCTT
Source organism: Armatimonadota bacterium (assembly GCA_019348365.1). Lineage (GTDB taxonomy): Bacteria > Armatimonadota > DTGP01 > DTGP01 > JAHWJO01 > JAHWJO01. The sequence continues at coordinate 755 of JAHWJO010000227.1, forward strand.
TGTGTTCTTCGTGTCCTTTGCGGTTCAAAAAGGGGTCCTCTGCGTTTCTGCGGTGAAAGGGCTGAAATGCAACTCTTACATGACCTGATCTTCGATTACACGCTGCGGAACGTGGCGCTGGGCTCGATGGTGCTGGGCATCGTGAGCGGGGTGCTGGGCGCGTTCGCGGTGCTGCGGCGGCAGGGCTTGATGGGGGATGCCCTCTCGCACGCGGCGCTGCCAGGAATCGTCCTCGCGTACATGCTGACCGGCTCCAAAACGCCCCTCGTGCTGATGATCGGCGCGGCGCTGGCCGGCTGGATCGGGATGACGCTCATCCTCCTCATCGTGCGCCAGACCCGCATCTCCAGCGATGCCGCGCTCGGGACGGTCCTCACCGTCTTCTTCGGGATCGGCGTGGTGCTCCTGACCGTGGTGCAGAAGAGCAACGACGCGAACCAGGCCGGGCTGGACAAGTACCTCTTCGGGCAGGCCGCGACCCTCGTCCACGAGCAGGTGATGACGATGGCGGTCCTCGGGACGGCGGCGCTGGTGACGGTGGGGCTGTTCTACAAGGAGTTCAAGCTCCTCGCGTTCGACCCCGAGTTCGCCATGAGCCTCGACCTGCCCACCCGCCGCCTCGACCTCCTCCTCACCTCGCTGCTGGTGGTCGCGGTCGTGATCGGGCTGAACACGGTGGGCGTGGTGCTGATGTCGGCGATGCTCGTGGCCCCGGCGGCGGCGGCACGGCAGTGGACCCATCGCCTCAGCGCGATGCTGGCACTCTCCGCCTGCTTCGGGGCGGCATCGGGGCTGTCCGGCGCGCTCATCAGCGTCAGCGACGTGCGGCTCCCCACCGGCCCGATCATCATCCTCAGCGCGACCGTATTCGTGGTGATCTCGGTCTTCTTCGGATCGGCGCGGGGGCTGGTGTGGGAGTGGCTGCGGCAGCGGCGGAACCGGCGCGGTCTGGAAGCCCCGCCCCTACCGGCGGAGAGTCGAGCGTAGCGGGGAACTCTGTGTGGGTGTGTGGGTGTGTGGGTGTGTGGGTGTGTGGGTGGGGAGTGTCTCTATTGCGGGTTCAGTGAGGGGACTGAAGCGGCAGGGGATCCTGAGGAGGAGATATGACCGAAGTCGGTGAGATCCGAATACCTCACGGTAAACCGTTCGGCCCTGTGGGTTCGCTTACCCTTCGGTCCCGGAGGGAAGAGGACGATCCCCGCCTCGTCGAGATTTATAGCCTGCGTGAGGGAGACAGTCTCCCCCTCACAGTCGAGCGTTACCGGGCAGAACACGCTGGGAAAGAGCCGGACCGGCGGGGCGAGGTGTGGGTGGTCGAGATGGGGGGCCGTCCGGCCGGGTTCGGCAGATTCTCCCCGGCATGGTGGACCGGACAGCCGGACATCTATTCTGTGGAGATCCGGATCGATCCGGCTTATGGGAGGCGGGGGATTGGCACACGGCTGTTCGATCAACTCCGATCCCGTCTCCTCGAGCTCGGTGCGACCCGACTGGTGAGCTGGGTACGGGCCGATGCCGGGGACGGCCTCCGCTTCGCGGCGCGTCACGGCTTCGTTGAGACGGGGGAGGTCATTCAGGAGTACCGGCTTTCTTTGCGGGAGGCGAAGAGGGGAGATGCAGGAAGGCTGGAAGAACGGCTCCGCCACGAAGGCGTTCGGATCACTTCCCTGGCCGAAGCGGGTGGGGGGGAAGCGTTCCTCCGGGATCTCCAGCATGTGTGGGCCGATTCCGGCGAGGAGCCGCCCGACCCGCAGTCGCTGCGGCATTCCTTCCCGTCGTGGCGGCGAGAAGTGCTGGACGGCCCCGGCCTGTCGCCGGAGACCCACTGGGTGGCCCTGGATGGAGACCGCCCGGTGGGCATGACCTTCCTCCGGCGACTCAGCAGCGACGCCGCCGAGAACGACTACACGGGAGTCGCCGCATCGCACCGGGGGCGCGGGATCGCCCCGGCATTGAAATGGAAAGCGATTGAGTGGGCGCGGCAGCATGGGTTGAACAAGTTCCATACGTCGAGCGAAGTGGGGAACGCGCGGATGATCGCCATCAACCGTCGGTTGGGTTATCAGTCGGGGCCGCAGCGGCGGGAAGTCGCGCGGGACCTCTCATGATTCGAATGGCTTTGCGGAGAAGGATGGGATGAACCCAACGCTGGTGGTAGCTCTGGTGGCGGTCCTGGCGGCGAGCGCGTGTGCGCTGGCGGGGGTGTTCCTCGTCCTGCGGAAGATGGGAATGATGGCCGATGCGATCAGCCACGCCATCCTGCCGGGCCTGGTCGCGGGGTACGTGCTGGCGCAGGGGCCGAGCCTGATCGCGGGGATGCTCGGGGCGACGGCGGCAGGGCTGCTGACCGTCGTGCTGGTGGAGGCGTTCGCAAAGAGCCGGCGCGTGAAGGAGGACACCGCCATCGGGGTGGTTTTCCCCGCGCTGTTCGCGCTGGGGGTGTTCGTCATCTCCAAGTACCTCGCCAACGTCCACATCGACACCGACGCGGTGCTCTTCGGGGAGATCGCCTTTGCCCCGTTCGATACGCTGGAGATCGGCGGGAGGGACTACGGTTCGCAGAGCCTCTGGATCCTGGGGGGCCTGACCCTCCTGAACGCCGCCTTCATGGCGCTCTTCTACAAGGAGCTGAAGCTCTCCACCTTCGACCCCGCCCTCGCCGCCGCGCTCGGGTTCGTGCCGGGCCTCCTCCACTACGGCCTCATGGCGATGGTGGCCGTCACGACGGTCGGGGCGCTCAGCGCCGTCGGGGCGATCCTCGTCGTGGCGCTGCTCATCGTCCCGTCGGTGACGGCCTCGCTGATCACGTACCGCCTCCCGGTGATGATCGGGCTGTCGGTGGGGATCGGCATCCTCGCGGCGCTCACCGGCTTCGGTCTGGCGATGGTCTGGGACGTGTCGATCAGCGGGATGATCGCCGCGATGCTGGGGGTACTCTTCGGGATCGCGCTGCTCGGCTCGCCCACGCGGGGACTCATCGCCCGCGCCATGCGCTCCCGGCGGCGCAATCAGCAGTTCGCCACGGAGATGCTCGTCGTCCACCTCGCCCATCACGAGGGGACCGACGACCAGGCCGTGGAGAGTCAGATCGATCATCTCCACGAGGGGCTGGACTGGCAACAGGAGAAGATCCGGCGCACCGTGGCCCATGCCTCGGATTCCGGGCTCGTCTCCGAGCGGGACGGCCAGCTCGAATTGACGGACAGCGGTCGCGACCTCGCGGGCGACGTGGGGAGTCGGCGGTCCGGGAGCGGATCGTAAGCGGGAGTGGGCGAATGGGACGCGGAGCTTCGCTACGCGGATTGAAGCGGATCAACGCGGATCAAACCCTTTTGAACCACGAAGGACACGAAGAACACAAAGAAACCCCGTTAACCGCAGATGAACGCTGATACACGCAGATAACCACTTGAGGATGGAGGATAGAAGATAGAGGATAGACCGCCCCTGCCATCTCCCATCCTCTATCTTCAGGTGTTTGGGGGTTATCTGCGTGTATCAGCGTTCATCTGCGGTTTCATATGAAAGGAGCGGTATGAAACTTCAAACGTCGTACGTTGGGTTGGTCATCGCCGCTGTTTCTCTGGCGGCAGCCCTCCCCTGCCGGGCGCAGGAGGGCGAGCCTCTCATCACCGACCGCCCGGATTTCACCGAATCCCCTCAATCCGTCCCGAAAGGGCGGCTCCAGCTGGAAGGGGGATACACGTTCACCCGCACCGGCGCGGTGAAGCAGCACGATGTGGGGGAGCTTCTGCTTCGCGTGGGGACGGGAGCGCGGTCGGAGCTGCGGCTTGGCTTCAGCTCGTACTCGTGGCTGGAGAGTCCCGGCGGCGATGCGTCGGGGTTTCAGGATACGTCGCTCGGGGTGAAGTTCTATCTCGCGGAAGGGTCGGAGGCGTTCGACTTCGCCCGGCCCAGTATCGGGCTGATCCTGGAAACCTCTCTTCCCACCGGCAACGACGTTTTCGGGGAAGACGCGCTCCAGCCGGAAGCCAAGCTCCTCTTCGGGTGGGATTTGAACGAGAGATGGTCCATGGCCTCGAACCTGAACTACGGCCTTCCTGTGGAGAACGGCGAGCGGTTCGGCCAGTTCTCCGGCAGCCTCACGTTCGGGCTGTCGCTGAACGAGAAGCTGGGTTCCTATTTCGAGTATTTCGGCTTCGTGCCCGGCAGCGAGGGTGGCCCCAACGCTCATTACGTCAATACAGGGCTGACGTACCTGGTTCATAATGATTTGCAATTGGATTTCCGGGTGGGCAAAGGGCTGAACGGGATCGGCAACGACTACTTCATCGGCGCGGGCGCGGCGCGGCGCTGGTGACGCTTCGGAGCGTGTGAGAGGGTGAGGGGGACGGATTTCCCTGACTCCGGGCGGTGAATGGGGCGAATCCACCGGGAGTCGTGTAGAATCATGGAGGGGATTACCTCTCCGATTTTACGACAAAAAGGAATTGCCTTTGCGCCCGTGTCGCTTCATCCGTCTCTTTCTCGCCGTGCTCCTGCTCCATCTCGGGGCGGCGATTCTTTGCGTCCCACCGGTGGAAGCCCAGTCCACCGAACCGGCTTTCCGCGTCCTGCTCTTCACTAAAACGGTGACTTTCCGCCATGACTCCATTCCGGCGGGCATCGCGGCGATCCAGCAGCTCGGGCGGGAGAACGGCTTCGCCGTCGATCCTACCGAGGATTCGGGGGCCTTCACCGATGCGAACCTCGCGAATTACCGGGCCGTCATCTTTCTGCTCACCACCGGCGACGTTCTGAACGCGGAGCAGCAGGCCGTCTTCGAGCGGTACATCCGGGGCGGCGGGGGCTACGCCGGAGTCCATTCCGCCTCCGACACCGAGTACTCCTGGCCCTGGTACGGCAAGCTCGTCGGCGCGTACTTCAAGAGCCACCCCGCCACCCAACCGGGGACGATCCTTGTCGAGGACCCGGTCCACCCCTCAACCTCCATACTTCCCCGGCGCTGGATCCGCACCGACGAGTTCTACGACTTCCAGTCGAACCCGAGGGGGCAGGTCCACGTCCTCGCCTCCCTGGACGAGCGGACCTACTCCGGCGGTACGATGGGCCACGACCACCCCATCGCCTGGACGCACAACTTCGAGGGCGGACGAGCCTGGTACACCGGCTTGGGCCACACGGCGGAAAGCTACAGCGAACCCCTCTTCCTCCGGCACCTCCTCGGCGGAATACAGGTTGCCGCCGGGGTGAAGCTCGCCGACGCCACCGCCACGGTCAGCGACCGGTTCCAGAAGGTGATCCTGGACGACCACACGCTCGACCCGATGCAGCTCGACATCGCGCCGGACGGGCGGGTTGTCTTCATCGAGCGGGCGGGACGGGTGAAGATCTACAGGCCCGACGCGAAGGCGACCGTCCTGGCCGGGAAGCTCGACGTGACGACGACAAACGAGGACGGTTTGCTGGGCCTGGCGCTGGACCCGCACTTCGCGCAGAACGGCTGGATCTACCTCTTCTATTCGCCCTCCTCCCCTTCGGAACAGCGCGTCTCCCGCTTTACAATGGCCGGGGATGCGATGGACCTCGCCTCGGAGAAGGTCCTGCTCCGGATTCCGGTGCAGCGGCAGGAGTGCTGCCACTCGGCGGGGGCGCTCGCCTTCGGGCCGGACGGAAGTCTCTTCATCTCAACGGGGGACAACACCAACCCCTTCCCATCCGGCGGGTTCGCCCCCCTCGATGAGCGGCCCGGACAGTCCCCCAGGGACGCGCAGAAGTCGTCCTCCAACACGAACGATCTCCGGGGGAAGATCCTACGCATCCGGCCCCAACCGGACGGCGGATACGCGATTCCTGAAGGCAACCTGTTCCCGCCCGGCACGCCGGAGACCCGGCCCGAAATTTACGTCATGGGGGTGCGGAACCCGTTCCGGATCTCGGTCGACTCTGAAACGGGCGTGCTCTACTGGGGGGATGTGGGACCGGACGCGACGGAAGATCAGCCGTTGCGCGGCCCCCGAGGGTACGACGAGTTCAACCGGACACGGGGGCCGGGGAATTTCGGGTGGCCCTACTTCATTGCGGACAACAAGCCGTACCGGAACTTTGATTTTGCGACGGATACGCCCGGCGCGCTCTTCGACCCCGCCGCCCCGGTGAACGACTCGCCGAACAACACGGGCCTCCGGACGCTCCCACCCGCGCAGCCCGCCTGGATCTGGTACCCGTATGCCGCTTCAGCGGAATTCCCGGAATTTGGGCTTCGAGAGGGTGCTGTGACCGATGGGCGCACGGCCATGGCGGGGCCGGTCTACCATTATAATCCGGCGCTCGCCTCGGATCGGAAGCTACCCGCCTACTACGACGACACCCTGTTCCTGTACGACTGGACGCGGAACTGGATCAAGGAAGTAAAGCTCGACGGGGAAGGAAATCTTCTCAAGGCCAACCCGTTCGCCCCGAACCTGACGTTCCGCAGTCCCATGGACATGAAGATCGGGCCGGACGGCGCGATCTACCTCCTTGAATGGGGGAGCGGGTTCGCCTCGGTGAACGCCGACTCGCAGCTCGTCCGGATCGACTTCACGGGCGGGCCGCGCGCCCCCGTCGCGAGGGCGGATGCCTCGCCCGGTGCGGGGATCGCGCCTTTAGCCGTGGCCTTCTCCAGCGCAGAGACGCTCGACCCCGAGGGGTCCGCGCTCGCGTTCGCCTGGGACTTCAACGGGGACGGGACCACCGATTCCACCGAACCGAACCCGACCTTCACCTACACGCAAAACGGCGCGTA
>JAHWJO010000228.1 GCA_019348365.1 Armatimonadota bacterium
TGTCATGCCTCTATCCCGCGGTCAGATTCCGCGCTACGCTCGGAATGACTTGCGGGGCATCGTACATTCCGGTTGGAGCTTTGCACCGAGCTGGAATCCTACCCGAACAGTCCCATCTGTCATTCCGAGCGTAGCGAGGAATCTGACCGCGGGAGAGAGGCATGACATTCGAAGACGAACAGACAGGCCCTCCTTTGAACACCATACTCCCATGAACCATAAAGAGGGCAGCCCATGATTCCAGGCGCTGAGCAGAACCCAGAGGCGGCAACAGGAGTGCCGGAGGCGCGTCCCCCGACCCCTGACCCCCGATCCCCGACCCCTGCTCTCCTGGAGCCGGAGCTGCTGCGGAAGCTGGAGCGGCTGTCGCTCCTCTCCCGGCGGGCGTTCGCGGGGCGGATGCAGGGGGACCGGAAATCGCCTCGGCGCGGCGCGTCCGTCGAGTTCGCGGACTACCGCGACTATTCGCCGGGGGACGACTTCCGCCGGATCGACTGGAACGCCTACGCCCGGCTCGACCGCCTCTTCCTGAAGCTGTTCGCGGAGGAGGAGGACCTCTGCGTCCACCTCCTGCTCGACTCCTCCCGATCGATGGAGTTCGGGAGCCCCACGAAGTGGGACTGCGGGCGGCGTGCGGTCGCGGCGCTCGCCTACATGTCGCTGTTCCACCTCGACCGGGTGGCGGTGGGGCTGTTCGGGGACCGGCTGGAGACGGTCGTCCCGCCCGCGCGGGGCCGGGGCCGCGCCGCCGGGTTGCTCGACCGGCTCGGCGGCGCGAGTCCGGGCGGCGGGACCGACGTGGGCCGCTCGCTCCGGGAGTATGCGGCACGGATGACGACTCCGGGCGTCGCCGTGGTCGCCTCCGACTTCCTCTCCCCCGGCTGGGAGGAGGGGCTGCGGGCACTCGCGGGCCGCCGCTGCGAGGTGACGGTCCTCCACCTCATGGACCCCGGCGAGCTCCATCCCCGGCTGGAGGGCGACCTCCGCCTGGTCGACTCCGAGACGGGCGAAACCCGCGAGATCACCGTCTCCCCCGCGCTCCTCCGCCGGTACCGGGAGGCGGTGGACGCCTTCTGCGGCGAGATCGAGGCGTTCTGCCAGCGGTACGGGATGACCTATCTCCGCGCCGAGACGGACCAGCCTTTCGAGGACCTGATCTTCAGCTATTTCCGCCACGCGGGGGTGATCGGATGAGCTGGATCTCCCCGTTCGCCTTCCTCTGGCTGGCGCCCATCCTCGCCGCGATCGTCGCGCTCTACCTGCTGAAGCTGAAGCGGAAGGAGGTGCGCGTCCCCTCCGTGATGCTCTGGCAGCGGGCGGTGGAGGACATGCAGGCTAACGCGCCGTTCCAGCGGCTGCGGCCCAGCCTGCTCCTGCTCCTCCAGGTCATCGCGGCGATGCTGCTGGTGGGGGCGCTGGCGCAGCCGTTCGTGCGGGCGGCGGCGGACCCGGGCAGCGACCTCGCGCTCATCCTCGACGGCTCGGCGAGCATGAAGGCGACGGACGTGCCCGGCACCCGGTTCGAGGAGGCGAAGCGGCAGGCCCTCCGCATCGTCGAGAACCTGGCCCCGCGCGACCGGGTGATGGTCGTCTTCTGCGGGGCGCGCACCCGGCAGGTCGCCCCGCTGGGGGCGGACCGCGCGGCCCTGGCCCGCCTGATCCGCGAGTTGAAGGCCGACGATGCGGGGGCGGACCTCCGGGAGGGCATCCTGCTGGCGGCCTCCCTGCTGGCCGGGCCGGGACCGTCCCGCATCGTCGTCTTGAGCGACGGGGCTGCGGACCCCCTAGGAGAACTCAGCCTCGGCAAGTCCAAACTCGACTTCATCCGGGTCGGGAAGCGATCCGAGAACGTCGCCGTCACCGCGCTCGACCTGCACGCCCGGTCGGCTGGTACGGGCGGGGCGCGGCTCGACGCCTTCGTCTCGATGCGGAACACCGGCGCGTCCCCCCGGTCGTTCGCGCTGGAGCTGTACCGGGACGGGTCCCTGGCGGACGTGCGGGAGGCGCGACTGGGGCCGGGGGAGGAGAAGGCGCAGGTCTTCGCGGGGCTGGGCGGCGTGAAGGAGGCCGTGTCCGTGCGGCTGGATGTGAAGGACGACCTCGCGGCGGACAATGAAGCGTTCCTCCCGGTCCGCCCGCCGTCGCGGGTCCGGGTGCTCCTCGTCACGCCGGGCAATCTCTTTTTGGAGCGGGCGCTGGCCGCCCTCCCCGCCGCCGAGGTGACGAAGACCGCCGCCGCCCCGCCAGCGGATGACCGCGGTTACGACGTGCATGTGTACGACCGCATCGCCCCGACGGTCCAGCCCACCGCCGGAGTCATGCTCATCGGTACGGCGGCCCCGTTCGGCCCCGCCGGGCTCGGACGCACCCTCCCCCACCCGCAGATCGTGGATTGGCGGCAAGATTCCCCCCTCACCCGCTACGTCGATCTCTCCGCCGTCGCCATCGAGGCGGGCCGGCTGCTCACGCCGAAGCCGTGGACCGTCCCGCTGGCGGAGACGGCGGAGGGGTCCCTGATGGCCGCCGGGGAGCGGGACGGGCGGCGCAGCCTCCAAGTCGGCTTCGACCTGTTGCGCTCGGACTTCCCGCTCCGGGTAGGCTTCCCCATCTTCCTGGCGAACGCGGTCACGTGGCTCGCGCCCGCCGCCGGGTACGGCCCCGGCCTGTCGGTGCGGGCGGGGGAGGAGGTCGCCCTCACCCTGCCCCCCGAGGCGGGGAGCGTCCGCATCACCGGCCCGGTGTCCGCAACCGGTACGCCCGTCCCCGGAGCCGGGGAGGGGGCCGTTCTCCCCGTGGAGGGGGGCCGGGCGGTGCTCGGCGGGTCGGATGCGGTCGGCCTGTACACCGCCGTCCTGAGCCGAGGACAGCCGGTCCGGTTCGCGGTGAACCTGTTCAACCGGAGGGAGTCGGACTTGACGCCGGGGGACCTCCGCCTGAGGGCGGACGGGCGCGCCGTGTCCGTGACTCCAGGCCTGTCTGGACGCCGGGAGCTGTGGCGGTACGCCCTGCTGGCCGCGCTCGCGCTGCTGCTGCTGGAGTGGCACGAGTACCACGCGCGCCTGCTTTCCTCCCTCGGGCGGGTCCGGGGGCTGCGGTTCCGCCGGCGGCCCGGCACGGAAGGGCGGGACTTCCGTTGACGGGGCCGTTCCAGTTCACGCATCCGGCGTATCTATTGCTCCTGCCCCCGGCGGTCTGGATAGTCTGGAGGTCGGCGTCAGGGAGCTTCGCGGGGCTGTCGCCGGGGCGGGCGCGGCTCTCGGCGGCGTTACGTACGTTGCTCGTCACGGTCCTCGTGCTGGCGCTGACGGGGATCCAGCGAGTGCAGACCACCCGCAGCGTCTGCACGCTCTTCCTGCTCGACGTGTCGGCCAGCGTCTCCCCCTCCCTCCGCCAGAATGCCGTCGCCTACATCAACGCGGCGGCGCAGCGGATGGAGCCGGGGGACCGGGCGGGGGTGATCGTGTTCGGGAAGGAGGCGTATATCGAGGTGTCGCCGCGCCCGGTCGCGCGGGGGTCGCGCCTCTGCCCCCCGAAGATCCGTTCTAACCCTTCCCCGGAATTTTCGGACCTCTCCGCCGCCCTCCGGCTCGCGATGGCGGCGTTCCCCCCCGGCATGGGGCGGCGCATTGTGCTGCTCAGCGACGGGAACGAGAATCTGGGCCGGGCGCGGGAGCAGACCCTCGCCGCGAAGGCGAACGGGGTCCAGATCGACGCCGTCGCCCTCGATGCGGGCGTCACCCGAGAGGCGCGCCTGGACCGGATGCTCCTCCCCCGGCAGGTGAAGAAGGGGGAGCCGTTCGAGCTGAAGCTCCTCGCCGCCTCCCGCGTCGCCGCGTCCGGCGTCGTCCGCATCATGGAGGACGGGAAGCTGACCCAGACCCGCCCGGTGGACCTCCCCGCAGGGAAGACCGTCCTCTCCTTCCCGATGACGCAGGAGAAGCCGGGATTCCACCGGTACCTCGCGCTCCTCGACGTGCGGCCTGACGCGCGCCCGGAGAACAACCGCGCCGTCGGGTTCGTGGAGGTGAAGGGGAAACCGCGCGTGCTCATCGTCGAGGGGACGCCGGCGCAGGGGACGTTCCTGGCGAAGGCGCTGGCATCGCAGGGCATCGAGGCCGAGCTGCGCGGCCCCGAAGGGATGCCCGCCGACCTGCCCGCGCTCCAGGGCTACGACAGCCTGATCCTCTCCGACGTCCCCGCGACGCAGCTCTCCCCCGCCCAGATGGGGATGATCAAGACGGCGGTCCGCGACCTCGGCATGGGGTTCGGGATGGTGGGCGGCGAGAACGGCTTCGGCGCGGGGGGGTACTACCGGACGCCCGTGGAGGACGCCCTGCCCGTCACGATGGACATCCGCAAGCAGCGGGTCTTCCCCTCCATGAGCCTCGCCGTGGCGATGGACAAGTCGGGCAGCATGGGCGCGACCGAGAACGGGGTGGAGAAGGTCCGCCTCGCCGCCGAGGCCGCCGTCGCGGTGATGGAGGTGCTCCAGCCCATCGACCGCGTGGGGATCATCGCCTTCGATTCGGAGCCGAAGGTCGTGGCTCCCCTCACCGAAGCCCGCTCCAGGGACTCGGTCGCGGCGGACGTCACCTCCATCCGGGCCGGGGGCGGCACGAACGTCTACCCCGCGCTCCGGGAGGCGCATGCGATGGTGGCGGCGTCCGACGCGCGGATCAAGCACGTCATCCTCCTTGCGGACGGCGCGGATGCGGCGGGGCAGCAGGGATGCGTCCCGCTCGCGGCGCAGATGAGCCGGGAGAAGGTCACCCTCACCGTCGTCTCCATCGGCACGGGGCCGGACGTGCCGTTTTTGCGGGAGCTGGCCCGCGCCGGGGGCGGGAACTTCTACCTGACGGACCGGGCGGGCGACCTGCCGCGTATCTTCACCAAGGACGCCATGCTCATGTCGAAGTCGCTGCTCATCGAGGGGCCGTTCCTCCCCCGCGTGAACCCCGACGATGAGGTGATGCGCGGCATCCGCTGGGGCGAGGTCCCCCCCCTGCTCGGGTACGTGGCGACCACCCCGCGCGCGGTGGCGGACGTGCCTGCCGTCTCCCCGCAGAACGACCCCGTCTTCGCCCGGTGGCGCTACGGCCTGGGCCGCTCGTTCGCGTTCACCTCCGACGCGAAGGCCCGCTGGGCGGCGCGGTGGGTCGGGTGGGGCGAGTTCAACCTGTTCTGGGCGCAGGCGGTCCGGTGGGGCATGCGGCGGACCGACCGCCGTAATTTCCAGATCACCGTCGAGACGGACCAGGGGCGGGGGCGCGCCGTGCTCGATGCGGCGGACGAGGACGGGACGCCGCTCAACTTCCTCCGCCCGAACGCCCGGGTCGTCATGCCCGATTCCACGGTGCGGGAAGTTCAACTGGACCAGACCGGCCTGGGCCGCTACGAGGGGAGCTTCCCGGCGGAACAGGTCGGGGTGTACCTCCTCCACGCCCAGGCGGTATTGCCGGACGGGAAGTCGGTCTCCCTGACGGACGGGGCGAGCATCCCGTACCCGCCGGAGTACCAAAGCCTGGAGCCGAACCTCCCCCTCCTGAACGGGCTGGCGATGGAAACGGGGGGGATGACGCAGCCCACGCCGGGACAGGTCTTTCAACGACGGCGGACCCTGACGGAGGTCCCCACCGATCTCTGGTGGCTGTTGGTGCTGATGGTGGCGCTCCTGTTCCCGCTGGACGTGGCGGTGCGGCGGCTGCTGATCGGCCTCCCGGAGCTGGAAGCGGCCTGGACACGGGTCAGGGCGAAGACGGGCGCCCGGCCGGCTCCCGCACCCGTCGGGACGGGTGCGGCGGTCCATGTGGATCGGCTGCTCACGGTGAAGTCGCGCCGCGCGCGGAGTCATGGGATGGCCCCGCCGCCCCATGAACAGCACAGGGAGAGCCCAACCCGGAGGTCCTCCATGCGACCGGTCCGGCATGGAGCGGATCCCCCGCCGGCCGCTCCCGATTCAAGCGGGGATAGAGACGTCTCAGATGAGACTCCCCCGCCCGTCACGGCATTCCCGGGCAATGGAGCGGGGGGAACAGAACCCGAAGACTCCATCTCTCCGGAAGCGCTGACGGACCGCCTGCTGGCAGCGAAACGCAGGGCATCCAGGCGACCGAAAAATGGTAGTGGATCAGATGAAAAGGAGGATCTCGGCTAGCGGGAGGGGGTGGACCTCTCCCCCTGCCCCTCCCCGACGCGGGGAGGGGAGCCGAATCGGCTCATGGATCGGTTCCTAACACTTTGTACCCTCCTCCCACTTTGAACCCCTACCAAAAAAATGATTAGGGGGGAGAGTCAATTGCGGCGCCACGTCCGTTTGCTTCAGCGCACCCCGGAACTTTTCGCGCAACAGGAGTGGCAGGATCGCGGACGCGACGTTCACTCCCTGATTAGCGAACCCCTGTTCATAAAGTCATAGCATGCTTATTTCCGTCTGAAAACGGCTCCCCATATCAAAGATCGGGTTCAAACCCAGCGACGTGTGCAAGGTCGGACCTTAGAAGACACACAGCCGGGGCAGGCACACGTCTCCCCTCATCCGGAAGCGGTGACTTTCCCGTAGAGAAACGACAGGGCATCCGGCGCGGATGCCGAAATGAATCCGGAAATACAGAGAAAGGATGACGCGGATGCCCTCCTCCACCGATTGGTTCCGAGACGCAGGATGGGGCCTTTTCTTCCATTACCTCGCCTCTCCCGCGAGCCACCAGCAGCCCTCTCCCCTCACCGCTGAGGAGTGGAACGCGCAGATCGACGCGTTCGATGTGCCCGGCTTCGCACGGAAGATGGCGGATCTCGGCGCGTCGTACATCTTCTTCACCCTCGGTCAGAACTCCGGCCACTACTGCTCCCCCAACGCCACGTATGACGCGCTGACCGCCATTCAGCCCGGCAAGCTCTCCCGCCGGGACCTGGTAGCGGAGATCGCCGACGCGCTTGCGCCCCACGGCATCCGGCTCCTCGTTTACCTCCCCAGCCACGCCCCGGCGATGGACCGCGACGCCGTGTATGCCCTCGGCTGCACCCCGCCCTGGGATCCCACCCGCTGGAGCTATAAAAAAGAGTACACCGACCCCGCCATGGACGAGCGCGTGGCGGAATTCCAGCGGAAGTGGGAAGCGGTCATCCGCGAGTGGTCCGACCGTTGGGGCGACCGCGTCCACGGCTGGTGGATCGACGGGTGCTACTACGCCGACCGGATGTACCGCCATCCCGACCCGCCGAATTTTGAAAGTTTCGCCGCCGCGATGAAAGTCGGAAATCCGGAGAGCATCGTCGCGTTCAACCCCGGCATCGTGGGGGGCCGGGTGAAGCCCCACACCGAGCACGAGGACTACACGGCGGGCGAGGTGTCGGACTCGTTCCCGGTCTGCCCTGGCCCGACGGTGGACGGGAAACAGTGGCACGTCCTGAGCTACCTGGGGGAGACCTGGGGACGCGAGGAGCCGCGCTTCTCCCTTGAAGGAGTTGCCACCGGTGCAGATGAGTTC
>JAHWJO010000229.1 GCA_019348365.1 Armatimonadota bacterium
TGTCGCCCGGCAGGAACCAGCGCCCCGTCTTGAGGCTCCGCTCGCCCGGACTGGTGACGTTCTCCTCTTCCGGGGTCAGGCCGACGAGGGCCTTCGCGTCGAACTTCTTATCGCCCTTTTTGAGCGTGATGAACGACTGCTCGCCGGGGCCGGTGGTCCCGAAGAACCAGGCGCGGGCCGCGACGGGCTTCGACGCGCCGAACTCGTCGTTGAGGAGCCGGTACGCCGACTCTTCGAGCGTGTCCCAGTTCGGGGTGCGGAGCATGACGCCGGAGTAGTACGGCTCGCCGGGGGCCGGGACCTTATTGAACCGGATCGTCGGCACGACGGAGGTGACCGAGAGCACCGTGAACGTCAGCAGGACCAGCGTGGAGCAGGTGAGGATGGTCCGCGCCTTGCGCCGCCGCATGTTGGAGATGCCGAGGCTGAAGGCCGCCGCCGCCACGCTCATGCGCCCGATGTCCACCCGGTGGACGCCGGAGATCTGCTGGTTGAACTCCTTGAGCTCCTTCTCGAACCGACCGCTGAGCATGATGATGACCAGCAGCGAGAGCGCGAGCATGATGAACGCCAGCAGCACGATCATCGGGTTCATCGTGATGTCGAACGCCGGGTGGATGTACCGGAAGATCATGAAGATCCCGATAAAGATCCCCAGCGTCCAGGCGATCTGGTTCTTGAGGAACTTGGAGCCGATCAGCAGCCGTTCGGTGAAATAGGAGAAAGGCATGAGCAGGAAGAGGTAGAAGAGCACGCCTTTCACGACATCGTTCATGGTGTTTTTCACGTCGGGGTAGGCGCGGGCTTCGAAGCCCCAGGCCGCGCGGGAATGCGCATCGAAGGCGTCCCACTGCATGGCTTTCTGAGCCACCAGCGCTTTCTCGATCTCCCGCTTGCCCTGGACGTGCAGACCCGCGTTCTTCACCGGGTCGTAGATGGCGGGGTTCAGGATGCGATGCTTCTCCAGCTTCTTGATCCGGTAGTCGTTCAGGGTGTACATGTCCATCGCGACTTTGAGCGACGTGTTGGCGATGGCGCGGCCTGTAAGGTCGTAGCCCACGCCTTCCGGATCTTTCTCCGTGGCGTTGATGAGCGCCATGCGGATCGCGCCGGGGCCCGCCTGTCCCAGCACCTTCACGCGGGTCGCCCCCGTCCCGCTGGTGGGGTCGTAGGGCTGCGCGTAGATGAGCGCCACGTCCTCGATGTGGGAGACGAGAGGCTCCGGTTTCGTCTTGTCGAAGCCGAACATGCGCGGCTCGCCGTTCGTCTGCGCGTCGAGGATGGCGATGGTGGGCAGCGTCCGGAGGCTGGACGGGTCGATCAGGTCGTAGAGGGCGGTGGTGTTGCACCGGAAGAGGACGACGCCCGTCTCCTTTTTACCGGTCGTGATCTGGAAGGTGAGCGGGTAGTTGAACTTCGCGCCGGTCACGCCCTGGTCGGGGGCGTAGTCCACCTCGCCGGTCGTCGGGTTGAGGTGGTACGCCGCGATGGAAGTGGTGGCGCGGCCGCCGTACGCGGTGAGGGGCGGAACGCCGTGGAAGGCGAACGTCGCCCGCTGCTCCAGCGGCTTGTCCTTGTTATTATCGACGATCTGGTACCGGTCGCCGCGCACGCCCATGTAGGTCTTGGAGCCCCGGGGCAGCACGACGATGGAATCCATCACCGGCTCGTTCGGGACGATAGACTTCTTCGGGTCGAATTCGAGCACGCGGCCGTAAACGGACGCGAACCCGCCCTGGAGCTTGAGCTTGCCGAAGGCGGACGGCTCGGTGATGGGGAAATGGGTCCCCTTCTGGATGCCGACGCCGTTCGGGTCGTTCATGGCGTGCCAGAAGAGGGCCGCGAGCATCCGGGTCTGCTCGGCGAGGTTGCCGAAGTTCACCCGGTCAATCGTGTCGAGCGGGGTATCGACGAGATTCCGCGCGTCGTCCACGGTGGCGAAGGTGACGCCCTTGCCGCCCGCCATGGTCACCACTTCGGCGTCGAACGCGGGCTTTCCGGGGATGAAGTTGCGCCAGTTCTTGCCGGAGACCGGGTTGATGCCGTCCGCGAACCGCTCCCCCGCGTCGAGGTTGAGGGTCTGGGCGACCTTCTCGGAGTTCTCGCGGAAGACGCGCCCGATGTCGGAGAATTTGCTCTGGAGGTCTTCGCGGAAGTCGTAGTACCAGCCCTTGTAGAAGACGCCGACGCCCTTCGACTTGCTGGAGAGGTCCAGACCGGCGAAGAGGTAGATCTGGTACTTGGGCTCGGGCACGTTGAACTTAAAGAGGAAGGGGAACGTGCGGTTCAGCCACGCCCGGAAATTCTCGCCGGTGCTGCGCTGCTCCAGCTCGTCCCAGTGGGTGTGGAGGAAATTTCGGATTCCCGACAGGCCCATGAAGTGCCCGTCGGTCGAGAGGAACATCACGGTCCGTTTGGGGCGGAATTCGGGTTGGGTGAACGTCTTGATGAGCTGGAGCTGCGCCGCCACGCCGGAGGAGCTTTCCGCGCCGGGAGCGAGCGCCGGAACGACCGACATCGAGTCGTAGTAGCTCTCGATGACGATGACCTGCTTCTTCAGCTCCGGATCGGTGCCGGGGAGGAAGCCGATGATGTTCCGGCCCGTCCGCTTCTCCCACGGCATATCGGAGTGGATGGTGATGTTCGGGGCCGTCTGGCTGCGGCTCGCGGCGATGAGGGCCGGGGCGTCGGTGCGGGAGACCCAGAAGCGGGGCATGTTGAGCGGGACGGAGAGGAACTTCGCTTCCGCTTCGCCGCGCAGGGTGCGCTCCGGCTCGATGAAGATGACGGCTTTCGCGCCAAGGCGCGGGCCGTTCAGCCATTCGGTGCCGCTGTTGAAGTCCACCAGTACGATGCTGTCTTCAACGCGCTTGCCGTTCAGCTCGCCGATGGCGCCGCTCCCGGCGTAGATGAGGTGGCCGCTCAACCCATCGGGGGGAACCTGGGTGGTCCGCACGTTGTTGGGCCAGAGCCCCCGCAGCGGGAATTTCTGCCCGCCGAGCGTGAGGGTCGCCCCCTCATCGATGGGAACCGTCGCGTCGAACGACTCCGCCTGAACGTCCTCCAGTCCGAGCCGCCGGTATTCGCTTAAGATGTAATCGCCCGCCGCCTTATTGCCGGGATAACCGACCACGCGGGACGGATGCTGCGTGAGCCGCTGCATCGTCGCCCGGATCTCGACCGGGCTGATGTTGCGCGAGTCGGTGAGGGCGCGGTACATCTGCGCCTGCTCGGGAGTCGGCTTGTTCTCCTCCTCTTCCTCATCGTCCTGCGCGTGAAGCGGATGGAGGGAGAACGCTGCGAGAACAGCCGCCATCAGCCATGCAACGTAAAATCGCTGCTTCATTCCTGATCCTTTCACCCCTGATCGGAGATCCCCTGACGAGCGAGAAGCCGGAAGCGGCTCTCGATGCGGTGATGAAGAAGCTCCTGATAGGTCTCTTAAGAGGGTTCCGGGAGGCGGGGGGTTCGACCGCCGCCCTTCCTCAATCTTTGTATGATCGTGGTTCTACTTACGGCGAAAACGCCGGTAACGCTGGATGAGTGCCGATTGGGTGAGATGCCAGATGCTATTCGCCCCGGACGCACGGAATCCTTCCCGCGCGCTTCTTACCGCCTCATTGAACCGGAGGTACGGACGGAATCGGCCCGTCGCGGGACCGATTCGAGGGGGATTCCCCTCATTCGGGGTTCCCTCTATTGTACACGGAACGGTGGAATTACGGTATAGCCGGCGCGATCCTCTCGGCGACTCCAGTCGCAGGCAACAACGGCGCAAAGTCGGCCTTCGCCGACTATAAGCCCATCGTCTTCACCGATAAGCTGTGAGTGAAGTCCCCGTGGGGGGACTTTGTGCCGTTGTTGCCTGCGACTGGAGTCGCCGAGAGGATCGCGCCGGTCGAACGCGAAGGGTCGCTCCGAATGAAATCGCATCACGGGGGCAATCAGTCAAACCTCTCCGACTCCCCAATTCAAGGGGTCCTCTGCGGCAGGTCCGGTTCCCCCGACAGGGCGGCATCCTGAGGGTTCTGGGGGAAATCGTTGGGCCGAAGCGTAGCGAAAGGTCATTCATCAGATCATCAGCAAGCCGGATGCCCTCTTCGCAGTGAACGCCCTCTCTCTGATTCGTGAAGGTCCTTCCCTCTGAAGGGAGGCGCCGTCACTCTCCTTAGCGGCTTCCCAGAACCGTCACCACGGATCGCGGCGGCAGGGCCAATTTCAATTCCCCGGCGCGGCTGACGCGGTTCAGGCCGGGCACGGCTTTACGCTGCCCGTCGGCGTCACTCAGGAAAACCTTCACGTTCGCTCCACGCGGCAGTCCGGTCAGGGTCGCTTCCCCCGCACCCGCCGGGTTCACCACCAGCACCGAAAACTGCCCGGCCTTCGGGCCGACGGACGCGAGCGCGCGCAGGGCCTCGCCGGAGACCGTCGTCGCCGCGACCTTCGCGCCGGGGGGAAGCGCCTCCTCCATCTGCTTCATCACGTGGAACACGGGATACGGGTTTTTGCCGTCCGGGCTGACGAGCGGGTAGTTGTTCTGATAGGTCCAGTAATCCATCAGCGAGGACCCCGTCAGGCGGAGAGTCTTCTCGTAGGCCAGCGCGGTCCTCAGGGCGTTCTCCCACGTCCCCCACGGGTTCGGCTTGCGCCACAATTGCGGGTCATGTCCGGCTTCCAGGCACCAGACCGGTTTGTTGTACTTCCGCCCCAGCACCGCGATCTCCGTATAGCTCTCGTCGGTCGCTTCCAGCGCATCCCAGCTGTGGAAGGCGAGAGGGCCCAGGTAGGGCTTCAGACTCGCGTCTTCCAGGAGCGGACGGGCGTAGGCCGGGAAATTCTTCGCGTTCGCGGTGTCGCCCACCAGAAACTTTGTCTTCAGGCCGAGCGCCGCAAAGCGCGGACCCGCCTGCCGGATGAAGGCCGCCATCTGTTCCGGGGTGAACTTGAAATTCACGCCGTAATCCGGCTCGTTGAAGGAGAAGTACTCCACCGGAGCCTGGTACTGGTCGCGCGCGGTGACGAGGAACTGCGCGATGGCCTCGATGCATTCGTCGTACAGCTCCGGAGGAAGCGTTCGGCCCATCTGCTCCGGCTTCCCGCCTAGCATCCAGATCGGCCCCTCCCACACGGCGGCGGCGATGGGGATCTTCCGCCGCGCCATCTCCTGCATTTGAAGGAGGGCGGCATGCGCCTGCGCCGTATCGCGGTACACGCCTTTCTCCGGGGTCCAGCGGTCCAGGGGAATCGCGACCCGCGCGTGGACGACCCGCAGGTGTTCCAGGTTGTACCGGCCCACGGGGTCCATCGGCTCGGTGGAGCCGTAGCGGGGCTGGGCGAAGTTGCCGCCGAAACCCATGAGGGTCTGCCGGGTGTCGGAGAGGCGCACGGTCACCCGCGCCGCGCCCAGCGGAGTCTTCTCCGCCGCCAGGGCGATGAGATCCTCGACGCTCCGCTCCTTGCCGAAATTCGTCACTTCCAGCCCCCCCACTTCGACCGTCTGGGGACCGTAAGCGAATCGCAGCGAGACCATCGCTTCGCCGGGGCGATACGACTCGGCGGCGGTGAACGGGACGATAACCCGCTTCCATTCCTGGGGGTCCTTCGGGCTGGCCGCCGCATGCGAGACGGACTTCGCCCAGGGATCGGTGGAGCCCTCGAAGAGAAGCATCATCTGCGCGCGGCCCTTGCCGTCGGCGGATGCCCCCCGCAGAGAGAAGGAGGCGAGGAGCGCATCGCCTTTTTCCACCGGCGTGGCAGTGGGGATCGTCAGTTGAGTCGCGTTGGTTTCGGCGGCGGGGGAGCGCAGGGTGACGCGCAGCGCCTTCGAGAAAGGCCGGCCCTGCACCGGCACGATCCGGGTGGCGGCGTTCGTCCGTTCCAGTCCGCCGACCGGAGTGGTCAGCAGCGCGTCATCGGCCAGCACCGGCTGCCCGACAACCGGCTTCTCCGACCCGACCGGGGCAGCCTCACCCGGCGCGCTGTTAAAAAGCAGCATACCCATGACGAAGAATACCGCGTTCAAGCGATGGATAGCGGAGGAAGGGAAAAGAGTCGATACGGAAGAGGAAAACATCAATGGGGTACCACCTCATCATTCGCAGGGGTGCGTTCATCCAGCGGCAGTTGCTCTCACCCCGGCTCGATCCTCCCGCAAGAGGAGGAAATCCCGGCAGGAGTACATCGAGGGAACGGGTACAAAGCGGGTACAAAGGAGGAAAGAATCGATCCATGAACGGATTCGGCTCCCCTCCCCGCGTCGGGGAGGGGCTGGGGGAGAGGTCCACTCCCTCACTCCCTCCGAGAACCTCCTTCAGATCCATATCCTATCTCATAGTGGTTTCCCCGGTGGATACGGTTCCTTCTCCGAAGCAGCGGGTTCCGTGCGATCCGGGGCCGAAGGGAAGGTATCCGGCAGAAGAGTCACGGACGCGAAGCCCCGGAGGATCTCCCCGGCGAGCTTCCGCACCTCTTCGCGGGTGACGGCATCCACCTTCCGGGGGAACGCCTCGTCCTCCCGAACCCCCGCGCCGATGGTCTCCCACCATCCCAGCAGGAATGAGCGCTCCGCCACGCGCTGGTGCTTGAGCGCATACGAGCCGATGACGTACCGACGCGCCCGCGCGACCTCCGCCTCCGTCAGCTCCCCTTTTGCCAGCGCCTGCATCTCCCGGAGGAGGGTTTTGCGAGCGGTCTCCATCACCGGCTCCGGACTGCCGTCCAGGTTGCGGCGATACGCATCGGCGAGGACGAACCCTGCGAGGAAGCCGTGCCGCGCGCGGGGCGGGCTCCAGGACCCGAGGTCGTAGCCGATCCCCGCCGAGTCCCGCAGGGCGCGGAAGAGCCGGGACGCCTTCCCCCCGCCGAGGACCGCGCTCAACACGGCCAGGGTGGGGTACGTCTCTTCCAGTGCCCCCGGCGCGCGCACCCCGACCGCCGCCGTGCCCACGGCGAAGGGCCGTTCCAGGACGGCGGGATGCGTATCCGGAGCGGCGGAAGCTTCGGGCAGCAGGGAGTCCGGCGCGCGCCCTCCGCTGATCTTCTTCTTGAAGACCTCCTCGGCATGCGAGGGGAGCGAACCGGGATCGACATCGCCGACGACGACCACGACCATGTTGCCGAGCCGGTACCGCTCGTCCCAGAACCGCTCCAGGATCTCCGGAGTGATCTTCGCGCGGGTGGCGCGGGCGCCGGTGACGGGCAGGCCCCATCGGCTGTCGGGATAAAGGCGGGCGAGGAGCGCATCCATCGCCGCGCGGAACGGATCGGCGGCGCTCTCTTCCTCTTTCCGGAGCGCCATCCGCTCGGCTTCGAGATCGGCGGAGCGGAGGCGAGGCTTCGTGGCGATGAGGCCGAGCAGCTCCAGCGCCTCCTTCCACCGGTCCTTCGTCGTCAGCACGGAGAACCCGGCGGAATCCTCGCCCGGATCGGCGTTCAGCCCCCCGCCGATCTGATCGGCGAGGAACCCCAGGTGCTCCCGGAG
>JAHWJO010000676.1 GCA_019348365.1 Armatimonadota bacterium
CGCACAAAGCTGAAGCGCCTCTACCCTTCACATTCTTAGTGGTCATGTACTAGGGGGTTATTGAGCGGAGAGTTGAAATGGCGACCTTGCGCTGTGCCCGTTGCGGCAACTACACCGCCACGCTCCAGATCAGCATCCAGACCTCCGGAGGCGACCCGGAGGAAACGGCGGTCTGCCCCGAATGCGTTGAGCGGCTGGAGCGGCAGGCGCTGGGTGCGCTGGGGCCGCTCGCGCCGCACGGCCTTCTCGCCCGCCTCATGGCCGACCCGGAGGAGCCTTCCTTCCTCTGCCCCGAGTGCGGGTACGACGTGGAGAACCTCGTGCGGACCGGCAAGCTGGGTTGCGTCCAATGTTACGCCAGCTTCGCCGATGAAGTGCTGAACCTCGTCCGCCGCGCCATCGGGCGTGAGACCCACCGGGGCAAGTACCCTCCGCTGCGCCTTCACCCCTCCGAGCCGGACGACTCCTGACCCGGAAATCCCCCCATGCGACTGCCCCTCTATCAGATCGATGCCTTCACGAATACCCCCTTTACCGGCAACCCGGCGGCGGTATGCCTCCTTTCCGAGACTCCGGAGGAGGAATGGCTTCAGAAGGTCGCGGCGGAGATGAACCTGTCGGAGACGGCCTTCCTCCAGCAACGGGCGGACGGCTACGACCTCCGCTGGTTCACCCCAACGGTCGAAGTAGACCTCTGCGGCCACGCTACCCTCGCGAGCGCGCACGCGCTCTGGGAGTCGGGACGGCTGTCTACGGACGCACCCGCCCGGTTCCGGACCCGGAGCGGCCTGCTGACCGCCGTGAAGAACGACTCCTGGATCGAGATGGATTTCCCCGCCGACCCGCCGCGCGAGGCGGATGCGTTCGTTCCGCCCCCGCTGGCGGAAGGATTGGGAGTGATGCTCCACGCCGTCTACCGGGGCAAGTTCGACTATCTGGTGGAGGTGGAGGGCGAAGAGGCGGTGCGGAACCTGAAACCCGACTTCGACCGGCTGGCGGAGCTCCCCGTGCGAGGGATCATCGTCACGAGCCGCGCCGATGACCCGGCAGCCCCCTATGATTTCGTCTCACGGTTCTTCGGCCCGGCGACCGGCGTGAATGAGGACCCGGTGACGGGGTCGGCCCACTGCGCCCTCGGCCCGTACTGGAGCGAGCGGCTGGGCAAAGGGGAGCTGGTGGGGTATCAGGCATCCCCGCGCGGCGGGAGCGTGCGCGTCCGCCCCCAGGGCGACCGGGTGATCCTCGCCGGCCAGGCGGTGACGGTCCTGCGCGGGGAATTACTCATCCCAGAGGGGTGGTGAATGGGACGCTGGCCTGCGGCACGCGGATTTCAACGCGGATCATCGCGGATTAACCCCTTTGAACCACAAAGGACACGAAGGGCACAAAGAAACTCCTTAAACCGCAGATGAACGCAGATACACGCAGATGAGGATCACGTATCCGCTCATCTGTGTTCATCCGTGTTTATCTGTGGTTCCATTCATGGGTTATCAGCGTTGAAATCCGCGTGCCGCAGGCCCGCGTCCCCTTCATAAACTTTCTACCGAACGAAACCATGCCGGATACTTCTCTGAATCCCTATCCCCAGCCCCCCGTCGATGACCTGGCGGCCCTCTTCCCCGAAGACCGGCGGGAAGCGTATGAGCGTCGGACCCTCGTGATGGGGATCCTCAACGTCACGCCGGACTCCTTCTCCGACGGCGGTCGCTTCTTCGATCCCGAAGCCGCCCTCGATCACGCCCGGCGGATGATCGCGGAAGGCGCGGACCTCCTCGACATCGGCGGGGAGTCCACCCGGCCCGGATCGGAGCCGGTGGGGGAAGCGGAGGAGATGCGCCGCGTCCTCCCCGTGCTGGAGGCTCTGGGGAAGGAGTTTCCCGTCCCGCTCTCCATCGACACGACGCGCTCCGCCGTCGCGCGCGCGGCCGTTCGTCTCGGCGCCCGGATCATCAACGACGTGAGCGGCCTCCGCTTCGACCCGGAGCTGGCGCGCGTGGCGGCGGAAAGCGATGCATTCCTCGTCATCATGCACAGCCGCGAAACGCCGAAAGCCGTGGATGACAGGGCTTCCGCCAGAGCCCGCCGCCGGAATCGAACCGGCAACCTCTTGATTACA
>JAHWJO010000230.1 GCA_019348365.1 Armatimonadota bacterium
CCCCTTCCGTGATGGCGTGGTGCGCCTCCGATGCGGGTGCCTGAAGCCGCTCCAGGAACTCCTTCCGTCGCTCGATCAGCGGCGCGCCGTAAGCGATCAGCTGGCGGTCCCAGACGGGCAGCGATCCCCCCAGCGAGGTCCCCCGCGACGAGAGCTGCTTCAATAATTTATTCCGCTGCTCCAGCACCCGGCGGAACCCCGCGAGCTGGTAGCAGTACTGCGGGCTGACCTGGCAGATTTCGGTGTTGAGGAAGCGGCGGCGCTGGCTCGGGTCGCCCCGCGCGATCTCGATGTCCTCCACCCAGAACGCGACGAGGTTGAGCTGCCCGATCAGGTCCACCACCCGCGAGTGCGCGGCCTTGTTGATGAAGACCCGCTTCCCCTCTTCCTGTCCCAGGCGCACCTCCAGCTCCACGTCGGGACGGACCGTTCGCGCGACCTCCCCCCAGATGCGGCTCTCCGTCGCATCCCAGGAGATCAGCTCGGAATCCCGTCCGGCGCGGGGGGATCGGCTCGTGGCAAGCAGCGTCACGGCTTCGAGCAGGTTCGTCTTTCCCTGCCCGTTCGGCCCCATGATTAGATTGGCAGCCGGCCCGAAATCGAGAGTCTGGGAGTCGTAATTCCGGAACCGGTAGAGCTGAAGCCGCTGGAGGTGCATGAGGGTGGGATCGTGACGACGCGCCGGCAGGGAAAGAGAAGAGAGGCTCGGGCAGGGGGCGAAGGGGAGCCTCTGTTGCTTATTGTACCGTACGCTCATGTCCGAACGATAGGCCCTCTCCTCTCCCGCATGGGTGCTTCCATGGCACTCCCAGCGACTCAAGTCGCGGGCAACAACGGCACGAAGTCCCCCTGCGGGGACTTAACGACCGGCTTGCATGAGAGATAGGCTCGAGGATAAGCCTGAAGTCGGCGAAGGCCGACTTTGCGCCCTTGTTGCCCGCGACTTGAGTCGCCGGGTAAGCAGAGATAAACCCTCTCCCTCCCTCAGCGTTCGCTCCTCTCGATGTTCATACCCCGTTTAGAACGGGGAGAACCCTCGCGCCTCCTTTGAACTTCCGCGACGGCGATTCCGAGCATCAGCGAAGGAACTGCCGATGCGGAAGCCCTGAGTGGATCGGGGGCATCCGGTACAGGGAGTACAAAAAGAGAGTCCGATCTCATCCTGAAATCGGACTCTCTCGTCTCCCCTGCCCATCGGTCAAGAGGGTGTTGAGATAGGGTGGGGTGGATTAGGTGAAGCCGCGCAGCTTGAGCTTCAGGTCGCCGGGGCTCTCCGCGTAGCTCAACGCCTGCTCTTCGGAGATGCGCTCCTTCTGCACGAGGTTGTAGAGCGCCTGGTCGAAGGTCTGCATCCCCTCCTGGATGCCGGCGTTCATCACCGGCTTTAGGTCGGTGACCTCGGCCTTGCGGACGAGATCCCGGACTCGCGGAGTCGCGACGAGGATCTCCTGGGCGGCCACCCGCCCCCGCCCGTCCGGCGTGGGGATGAGCCGCTGGGAGACGATCCCCCGGAGGTTGAGCGCGAGGTTCAGGTAATAATGCTCGTGGGCTTCCTTGGGGAAGAAGTTCATGATCCGCTCGATGGTCTGGGTCGCGTTCGTCGCGTGGAGGGTCCCGAGGACGAGGTGGCCCGTCTCCGCCATGTGCAGCGCGGCCTCCATCGTCTCCAGGCTCCGGATCTCGCCGAGGAGGATCACGTCCGGCGCCTGCCGGAGCGCGTCTTTCAGGGCATCCTCGAAATTCTCGCAGTCGGTCCCGACCTCGCGCTGGCTGATGATGCAGCTCTTGTCCGGGTGCAGGAACTCTATCGGGTCTTCGAGGGTCAGGATGTGGCCCCGGCTGTTCGCGTTCCGGTGATCGATCATCGCCGCGAGGGTGGTGGATTTACCGGATCCGGTGGCGCCGGTAACGAGGATCAGGCCGGTCTTCTCCATGATCAACTCGCTGAGGATCTCCGGGTAGCCGTACTGCTGGAGGGAGGGCACCTTGCTCTCCACCAGGCGGAGGACCATCGCCACCGTGCCGCGCTGCATGTAGACGTTTACGCGGAACCGCCCGACCTGCGGCGCGCTCCAGGCGAGGTTGCAGTAGAGGTGCTGGTCGAACTGGCCCCGGTCCTTATCGCGAGCGAGGATCGACTGCGCCAGGGCGGCGGTGTCGTTGGGCATCAGCTTTTCCTCGGCGATGGGCGTCGCCACCCCCCGAATCCGCAGCATGGGCGGGCTGCCGGCCTTGATATAGATGTCGGACGCCCCTTTTTGCACGCAGGCCTGGGCCAAGTCCATCATCGAATGCATCGCGTCGAACCTCCGGACACTCTGGAACAGAAGTGAATCGTAATTATCAGAAGAAATAGGGTGACAGAAACATCATGGGTAGAGGGATCTACGGCATGTTATTCCAGAACTCTGGCGAAGATTCGCGCTTGTGTCCGTTTTGTCATAGCGATATCGGGGGCGCGGAGGAGGTTCTGATGAGGTTCTAACGAACTCGGACTGGATCGCGCCCTTTGTGGTGGGACGGAACTCCCCCGTTCTGTAACCATCAGACACCTGGCCTTGGCCGTACACCGCCCGGCGTTTATGCAGGTTGATAAAGAATAAGGTAAGCCACTACGCCTGATGATTACCCGATTCTTTTGGCAAAGTTCATTAACACCGGGCGGTCGATGATTACCCACACATTTCTTGATAGTGTCGAAAAGAATATCTCGCACCGCAACGAATAGTAAAGCAACCCACTGACGGCCTCCGCCTCCTCTCCCAGCCATTCGACTCTTCCCTCAGGAACCTCCGCCCGTGCCGAATCCGACTCTCCCTCGAATCTTCCTCCTGCTCCTTATGGGGCTCATGGTGATCCCGATGACGACCTCCCCCGCCGCCGAAAGCGACCTCTCGAAACGCCGCGCCACCCTGGACCAGCTCCGGCGCATCCTGCCCCCCAGCGCGCCCTGGGAGGCGTGGCTTGAAAAGACGGGGGAGCTGCCCCCGGACTTCGACGCCATGCCCTCCACTCCCGGCCTGCCGGACCCGCTCGTGCGGAGGGTGAACGGAAAAATCGTCCCCGTCCGCACAAAAGCGGAGTGGAAGGAGCGTCAGGAGGAGCTGAGGGCGCTCTTTCAGCAGTGGGTGATCGGCAGCGTGCCGCCCACGCCCGACAACCTCGAAGCGGAGGTCCTGAGCGAGCGCGAGGAGGGCGGGGCGACGGTCCGGCAGGTGCGGCTCCGGTTCGGACCGGGGCAGAAGGCGACGCTCCGGGTGGAGTTGATGATTCCGAAGGGGAACGGCCCCTTCCCCGTCTTCGTCACGCAGCACAACCACCGGGGCTGGGCGCTCATCGCGCTGCGGCGGGGCTACCTCGGGTGCGTCTACGCCGGCGCGGACTCGCAGGACGACACCGACACCTTCGCCGCCGCCTACCCCGACTACGACTGGTCGCGGCTGACCCGGCGGGGCTGGGCCGCGAGCCGCTGTGTGGACTACCTCCTCACCGAGCCGAAAGCCGACCCGAAGCGGATCGCGCTCACCGGGCACTCCCGCAACGGGAAATCCTCCCTCATCGCCTCCGCGCTGGACGACCGGTTCGCCGCCGTCATCTCCAGCAGCTCCGGGGCCGGGGGGACCATGCCCGCGCGATACTACGCCGAGCCGCATTCCGGGGAAGGCATCGAGATGCTCACCCGCTCCTTCCCCGAATGGTTCCACCCCCGCCTTCGCTTCTTCGTCGGGCGGGAGGATAAGCTGCCCGTGGACATGCACGAGCTCGTCGCGCTCACCGCGCCGCGCCCCCTGCTCCTCGCCATCGCCTTGAACGACGGGGTGGAGAGCGCGTGGGCGATGCAGCAGACCTACCGCGCGGCGAAACCCGTCTACGAGATGCTGGGCGCGGAAGAGAACCTTCGTATCCTCTGGCGGCCCGGCGGCCACGAGACCTCCCCCACCGTTATCGAGCGATACCTGGACTGGTGCGACACCCATTTCGGGAGGGGGAATTACGAGTTCCCGGAGCGGTTCGTCTCCCCCATGGGGGCGCCGACCGGGGAGCGAGCCGGGCGAACCGAGAACGGTCCCCGCCTCCGGCCTTTAGAGGAGGCGAAGAGCGTCGGGGCGTGGGAGGAGCGCCGCGCCGCCCTCCGCAACGTCATTGATGACATGCTCGGCGACGCGCCGCCCGTCGCGGCGAACCCCGGCGGCACCTACGGACGGGAGGCGGCCCACGTCGCGGCGCTGCTGGGCCGGGGCGATCCCGGCGCGGGCGTGGAGAAGGAGCAGGTCGTCTTCGGGGAGTACATCAACGCCGACGTGTACCTGCCCGCCGGGCTCAAGGCTTCGGGACGCAAGGCCCCGGCGGTCCTCTGGCTGCACCCGTTCTCGTACGCGGGCGGGTACGTCGCGCCGTACCGCCGGGGGGAGCATGTCTTCCGCGCGCTGGCGCGGCAGGGGTTCGTCGTCCTGACCTTCGACCAGATCGGCTTCGGGCGGCGCATCGAAGAGGGAGAATCGTTCTACCGGCGCCACCCCCGATGGTCGCTGCTCGGGAAGATGGTGCGGGATTCGCGGGCCGCGCTCGACGCGATGGAGAGGCTCCCCTACGTCGATTCGGCGCAGATGTGGGGCGCGGGGTACAGCCTGGGGAGCCTGGTGGGGCTGCACCTTGGCGCGCTGGACGACCGGCTGGCGGGGTTCGTCTCGGTCAGCGGACCGCCCCCCCTGGGGGATTTGCGATTGGCGAATGCCGATTTGCGAATGGAAGGCTCACGGCGACCGGGGGGAAGTGCGGCAGATCCTTATTCATCTTCCCTGAGGAGCGATTGGGAGGAGCAGATTTCCGTGCTCCTGCCCCGGCTGGCAGGTTCCGAGAGAGATCGCCCTCCTTATGACCTCTCCGACCTGCTGGCGGGCTTCGCGCCGCGCCCGGTGCTCGTCATCAGCCCGCAACTCGACTGGCGCGCGCCGTCGGAGCGGGTGAAAGCGCAGGTGGAGGAGGCGCGGAAAGCCTACGACCTCCACAACGCCGCCGGGAAGCTGGAGCAGCAGTCTCCGGAAACGTACAACCAGTTCGGGCCGGAGATGCAGGCGCAGGTGATCGAATGGCTGAAGCGGCAGGGGGATCGTCCACGTTAGCCTGACCGCTCTCCCGGCTTCGGATACAATCACCTGCTCGCCCAGAAGACGAGGCCGGATGAGGTTCCCCCTGTTCAATCGGGAGCGGGAGCGAGAGCGAAGGGTTGAGCCGTTACTGAGCCGAAAGAAGGAGAATCCATGAACTCGCTACCGCTCTCCGTTCTGCTGTTCGACCCCGAAGAGGGCATCGTCGTCCGTGAGCCGCCCGGCCAAGGTGAAGGCTGGTGGGCGGGCGCGCCGGGCGCCTTCTACGATAAGCAGAGCCGTCGTTTCTGCCTGACCTACCGTTATCGCCGCCCGCGCGGCGTGGATCCCGACCGGGGTGGGGAATTCCTCATCGCAGAGAGCGAGGACGGCGTCACCTTCCGCGACCTCTGGCGGCTGACGAAGGACCAGCTCCCCTCCCCCTCCATCGAGCGGGGATGTCTCCGCCGCGCGGGGGACGGGCGCTGGCATCTCTGGATCAGCTCCGTGGACCCCGAAGACCAGCGGTGGCGGATCGACGTGATGGAGGCCGACGCTCCGGACGGCTTCGAGGTCTCCCTACGGCGGAAGGTCTTCACTGCCGGAGACCTGGGGATTGAGGGGATCAAGGACCCGTGGGTGTTCGACGAAGGCCCAGCGCAGTGGATGGTCGTGAGTTTTGCGGAGCGGGCCCCCGGCGCGGAGGACGCGAGCGCCCACGATCTCCACCACCACGCCGATGCGTACGACACCGGGCTCATCCTCTCCCACAGCGGGTTGGCGGTCCGGATGGAGGGGCATGAGTGGCAATGGCTGGGGACGGTCCTCCCCGCGCGACGACCCGAAATGGACTGGGACGGCTACTCGGCCCGGATCGCCTGCGTCATGCGTACCGGCTCCCTCTACACGGCATACTACGACGGGGCCATCGGCGTGCGGAACCATTACGACGAGCAGACCGCCCTCGCCGTCAGCCACGACCTGCGGAGCTGGACACGTCTGTCGCCGGACGGCCCGGTCCTGAAGAGCCCCCACGGTACCGGCTGCTGCCGCTACTTCGACGCGGTGGAGGCGGAGGGGATGCGCTACATCTACTACGAGTACGCCCGCCCGGACGGCAGCCACGAGCTTCGCGTGATCCGCCGACCCCTGTAGAGCCTATTCGTCCGCTTCTGTTTCTTTCTCGTCCCTTCCCCGCAGGAACTCGCCGGGGGTGAGGATGGGGACCGGGGATTCTTCCCGCCCGGCCAGCAGGTGATCGTCAAAGCTGATGAGCGGGGCGCCGGTCTCCGCCGCGAGGGCGAGAAACTTGCGGTCCTCCGGGTCGGGGACGCGGGCGAAGCGCTCCAGGTCGGTGGGGCCATCGAAGCGGTCCTCCTCTCGGAACAGGCCTGAAAGGTCCATTCCGGACAGAGGCGGGATCTTCCGGACAATGTACCGGGTCTCGCGGCGGGTCTCCTCGTTCCAGCGGTGACGCAGGGAGCCGTCCCGGACCGCCCTGAGGAGTCGCGCGGAATCGCTGCGCGGCTTGAAGCCCGCCGCCACGCAGATGTTGGTATCCAGTACGACCGCCTCTTCCTCTCCCATAAGACCCCTTATCTTCCCGGTCGGTCTGTCGGCTTTCAGTGCCGCTGGTAGTACCCGTCGTCGATGATGGGCGTGTAGGCCCCGGATTCGTCCCGCTTCAGCTTGCCGTACTGCGGGATCTTCAGCCGCTCTCCATCTTTCATGCACGACTCGTGCGCTACAATGCCGGGGGAGCAGAACGCCACCGCTTCGTAAACGTTCACTTCCGGCACGCGCCCGTCGAGGATCGAGCGCACCCAATCCTCCACGATGTAGGGGTGCGCGCCGCCGTGCCCGCCGTAGGTGTACTTCACGAGCGGGTCGGGGAGGGGCTGGTAGAGCGCGCGGCGATACCAGGGCCGGGGCGGCGGTAGCGAGCCGTCTTCCCGGCGCTCGAAGACCGTGGTGCTGCTCTCCCACCCGCTCTCCTCGTGCGGCGCGAGGAACGAGCGGTTCTGGCCGTAGATCGAGAAGGTCTCGGCGCACCCGGCGGCCACCCGGCGCATCTCCATCACGCGGGCCGGGATGCCGTCGTGCGTCTGGAACAGGGCGACGGCGTTCGCGAACGGCGCCTTCCAGTACGAATCGGCGGTGTAGGTGGGGTCGTCCGGGACGGGGGAGCCGTAGGCCGTCACTTCGGTGAAGCGCCCGCCCGTCACGCCCAGCAGGTGCCCCGTCGAGTGGGTGATGTAGTAGAAGGGCGGGAAGCCGGACGCGCGCCAGTCCTTGCCGCCGTACT
>JAHWJO010000231.1 GCA_019348365.1 Armatimonadota bacterium
GGAGGCGGGGCAAGTCCAGATCACTCCCCGGTCGGAGAAGGCGCTGGAAGAGGCGCTCACCCGGATGGAGGCGCATGGGGTGCCCGACGAGCTGAAGGAGTTCGAGAGCGTCGTGACCGCCGAGCAGCGCCTGGCGAGGGTGAGCTGATGACCGACAACCCAGAAGTTCAGGGGCAGCCTCTCCCGGTTACCTTCCGACGGCACAAGGGCGGCGAGCCGATCACCCTCCACAAATTTGGACCCAAAGAGCCGGGCCATTACTCCTGCGGTGTTCGGTGCGAGGTCTGCGGGTCACCCATGGAGGCCGGGCAGTACACGACCCTCGTGCCGTTCCGGTGCAGCGAGGAGTCGGACCCGGAGCGCTGGGGCAATTGGCTCTCGCTGGAGGTTCATTACGACTGCGTCGCGGGGCAGGACCCGCCGGCGCTCCAGGCTTTCGTGGACTGGCTGGATAAGCAGATCGTGAGGGGGGACTGATGGCACAGGACAGCAAGATCGAATGGACGGATGCCACCTGGAATCCCGTCCGGGGCTGCACCCGCGTCTCGGCGGGCTGCCAGAATTGCTACGCCGAGCGCCAGGCGATCCGCCAGGCCGGGCCGGGGAAGCCCTATGAGGGCCTGGTGCGCTCCACCTCCAAAGGGCCGATGTGGACCGGAGAGATCCGACTGGCGGAAGATAAGCTCTACGATCCTCTCCAGGAGAAGAAGCCGACGGTCTACTTCGTGAATTCGATGTCGGACCTGTTCCACGAAGGTGTGCCGGACGGCTACATCGCCCGCGTCTGGGACGTGATGGGCAAGTGTCCCGGACACACCTTCCAGATCCTCACGAAACGGCCTGAGCGCATGCGCGACTGGGTGCGCCGGTGGGCGGATCTCACAGGAGAGCGGATCGACGACGTTCATCTGGTGCGCGGACCGGAGGCGACCCGGAAAGCTCATCCTTCGGGCCGGGGGCAGCTCTTCGCCGCCATGCTCGAATCGATGGGGGATCCGCCGCCGGGATGCGCCTACCCTACGTTTGACTGGCAGGAAGGCCAGCGCTGGTGGCCGCGCATGCTCCCGAACGTCTGGCTGGGGGTGAGCGCGGAGGACCAGGAGACCGCCGATGCGCGCATTCCCCTTCTGCTGGAGACCCCGGCGGCGGTTCGGTTCATCAGCGCGGAGCCTCTTCTCGGGCCGGTGGATCTGAACCGGAAGCAGCTCCTCTGCAAGAGTTGGCGGCAAGGCTTGACTATCGGCACCTATCTGGACTGGGTGATCGTGGGCGGAGAGTCCGGGCCTGGCGCGCGGCCCTGCGATCTCGCATGGATCCGGGGCATCGTGGAGCAGTGCCAGGCCGACGAGGTGCCCGTGTTCGTCAAGCAGCTCGGGTCCAAGCCCTACCAGGTGGGGACGGCTCCGTTCGTCGCCATGCATTCCCCCCTGCGGCTGAAGGACAAGAAAGGCGGCGTTATGGAGGAGTGGCCGGAGGACCTGCAGGTTCGGGAGTTCCCTCGGGTGGATCCCAAAGACCGGCACGATGCGCGGGCGATCCGGCCCGTGGGGAGCACGAGATGAGAAATTTCATCACGGATGATGCGAACTGGAATCGGATCATGACCGCCCTGCGCAACACCGCCCGGCGGCAGGAAGAAGTCCTGGAAGCGATCCTGACAGATCCGGCGGTCGAGGACTGGCAGATCGCGGAGGCTTACACCACGGCCCGAGGCTGTCTTCGGGATCTGGAGGAGATGGAGGAGGCATCGGAGAGATGAGCAAGTACGCCGCTCGTACGGAAGTGCCCATCACCAAGACGCGGGACCAGATCGAAAAAGCGCTCATCAAATACGGCGCGGAAGGGTTTGCCTACGGTTGGGAGGGGAACCGGACCGTCATCGGGTTCAAGCTCGGCCATCGGCGGGTCCGGATCGAGCTCCCCCTGCCCACCCCGGATTCCGACGAGGTGCTCTACAACAAGGTCGGGGCGAACCGCCCCAAAGCCCAGCAGGAGAGCGTTTTGGAGCAGCTCGTGCGGCAGCGCTGGCGGGCGCTCCTCCTCGTCATCACCGCCAAGCTGGAAGCGGTGGAGTCGGGAATCACGACGATTGAAGACGAGTTCCTGAGCGGGACCGTCCTGCCGGACGGCAGCACCTTCGGCCAGTGGGCGAAACCGAGGGTCGAGGAGGCCTACACGAAGGGGCTCATGCCGGCGTTGCTGCCGGGCCTGCCGCCCCATGAGGGAGACTGAGATGAAGACGATCAGCCGAAATGAATATCTCCAGCTTGTCGGTCTTCAGACGCTGGCCGCGAATCACAACCGGCAGCTTCGGGAGATCGAAAAGGCCGCTTACGCGATCACGGGCGAGGGTGACCTCAGTGAGGATTATCTCGGGGGACATACTTCCGATGCCATGTACGACACCGATAACATCAGTGTCGATGATCTCCTCCGGCGGCTGGAGATCACCGTGGAGGAAACGGAATGATGACCCTCATTCCCAGCATTGTCTTCCCCGGCCATCTCCACATCACCGACGAGTCCGGCCAGGTGGTCGCGATCCTCCGCAAGTGCGAGGAGGGGGAGGGCCGGGGATTCGTCATCCAGCGCCGCCGGGGCGAGGAGTACTTTTCTCCCGACGGCCAGTGGTACGCGCATGCGAATTACGGTTACCTGAGCGGCAAGCAGCCTCCGCAGTGGCCGGATCCGGTGTCGGCGATCACGGCGTTCGGGGCTCGTTTCGGAAAGGTGAGCATGGGATGAAAGCGATCACTCTGCATCAGCCCTGGGCTTCACTTGTCGCGGTCGGAGCCAAACGGATCGAAACCCGGAGCTGGGCGACTTCCTACCAGGGGCCGCTGGCGATCCATGCCTCCAAGTCGATGGATTTCCTAGGTCTCTGCCTGGAGGACCCCTTCGACCGGGTTTTGATTAACGCCGGGATCGAAACGGTGAACGATCTGCCGTTTGGGGCCATCGTCGCCGTCTGCAAGCTCGCGGCCTGCGAGAAGATGACGGAGCCCCTCATCGCCATGGCGCCCGAGCCGGAGCGCTCCTTCGGACATTACGAGCCGGGCCGGTGGATGTGGATGCTGGAGGACGTGCGCGCACTCCCGACGCCGATCCCGGTCCGCGGCATGCAGGGGCTCTGGAACTGGGACGAGTCCGGGCTGGAGGAGGCGCTCCAAAGATGAGCGATCTTCTCGATACGCACAGAGACGCGAATTGCTCGCCCACGTGCCCCTGCCGGATCCATCCCCTCATCCCATTCCTGGAGTGTGCGGTAACGCTGGAGATCATGGAGCTCCGAAAGCAGGGCGGGCCGATAGACTTGGACTACGAGTTCCTGGAGCAGTTCGGCTGGCGATTCGCATCCAAAGCGGATCAGGTCCTCTACAAAGGCAAGGAGACGGCTACTTTGGCCGGTGGACTGGCCCGAGCCCTGGCAATCATGGCGTTTGTTCCCGGCGGCGTTCGGTTCGACGGCGTGCATTTCGAGGAGAAAGGGGCGAGTCGGTAGAGGGACACCGGTATGTCCCTGGATCGGAGTGCATGTCGGAAATGCGGGGAGCGGCTGTCGGAGGGCCGGGTGCATACGGAAGAGCGGTGCATCCGGCGGCTCATGGTCCGGCTCTACGATTGGCAGCTGCTGGAGCTCCATCACCGGATCCGGGCGCAGGAGGCTCGGGCGGCGCTCCTGGCGGGCGATGTGGGGAAGGCGCTGGAGATCCTCGCGGAGATCATCGAGGGTGGGAAATAATACGGATTATCGGAGGCATGGTATGTCGATTATCAGATTAGAAGAGGGTCATCAGAAGGTGTGTGCCTATTGTGAAGACCCTCTGAATGATATGGCATGGGAGGGTCTTTTTGGCCTAATCTGTTACCCGCGCCCCTGCCGAAAAGACCCTGTGATTGAGCGCGTGGATGGGGGTTGGGTAGTTTACGACCGTCGCCCCCGCACCGACCCCCTGCGTCCCGTCGAGAAGGTTTACAAGAACTCTCTCACGGGACAGTATTACTGGAGCATAGGGAGAGGACAGGTATATCCGACCTACAACGAAGCCCGAACCGCCATGTGTGTCGCACAAGGGCCAGAGTAGGGCAACATAATCGGTTTCTGTAAGTGATGTTATCGGCGGTCTTTGGGGGTTAGTTATGAACAGATTCTTATGCAGGATAGGGTTGCACCGTTGGGTTATCTGTGAGCGCGGAGATTACTGGATTCGCAGCTTTTTAGAGTGTGCGCGATGTGGACATAGGCGTGAGTTGCCAGTCTCAACAGAGCGCGCGTATCCGCAGTTTGAGGAGGATAAACCCGCTTAACATAAGCCGGATTACGGGAGCGTCCCATGGAAGAGCCACAAGAGGAACAGGGCACCTATCTGATCTGCATGCCGGCGAGACCTGGAGTCATCGTCGTCACCGGCAGCCAGCTGCGGGAGTGCGCCGAATGTCGCTGTCCCGTCTGGCAGGCCCCCAGCGGGCAGCAGATCGAGCGGGAGAAGGGTGCGGTCCTGATCTGCATCGAATGCGCCTCGAAACGTCTGAAGGCAGAGGGCACGGAGGCCGAGTTTCAGATGCCGACCCCGGAGCAACTGCGGGAGATCCGAAACGAGCTCGGCATGAGACGGAGCCGGACCTTTCAGACTAAATCGGACCGTCCCGTGTAACCCACTCACGCAAACCGTCATTATCACCACTGGAATTACCGACAAAAAACCGCCCCGAATCCAAGGCTCGGACAAGCCTGGACCGGGGCGGTTCTGTTGGAGAAAGGGGAGCCCATCCAAAGCTCCCATGGATTGAGACGACGGCGGGCGGCGGTTCCGGCAACGGAGTTTCCTGGGATGTGCGTCCGATGCCTTCTTCCCGGCTCCTTCCCCCTTTAAATTCACTGCGGTCTAAATTCATTTCCCCCGCCCTGGTCCTCCATGGATCGGGGCTTTTTCATGCCCCCTACCAATAGAGGGTTAGAAAGCCAACTTACGCAAATGGATATTTGTCAAAGCTATCCGCCGGTCCCGGCCGCCCCGGAAGTTCCGACACCCGCCCCTCATACGGGCGGGTTTTTTATCGCCCATGCATCGGAGAACCCGGCCCTCGTCTACATCGCCCGTCTCACCAGCGAGCGGAGTCGGGCCACCATGCGCGGCCACCTGGAACGGATCGCAACGCTCCTCACCAACGGGGAGCGATCCCTGACCGATCTCCCATGGGGCTCCCTCCGGTACCAGCACGCCGCGGCGGTCCGGGCGCGCCTGGCCGAAGCCTACGCGCCGGCCACGGCGAACACGATGCTCTCAGCGCTCCGGGGTGTCATCCAGGAGGCGTGGCGCCTCGGGCAGATGACCGCGGAAGAGTACGGGCGCGCGTGCGACATCAAAGGGATCAAGGCGGAGGTCCTGCCGGCGGGCCGAGCGCTGGCGCATGAGGAGCTGCGCGCCCTCCTGATATCATGTGATACCAGTTCCGCCGGGAAGCGGGACGCCGCGTTGATCGCGCTCCTCTACGGGTGCGGCCTCCGGCGCCAGGAGGCGGCGGGCCTCGACCTCGCCGACCATGATCCGGCGGAGGGCTCCCTGAAAATCCGGGGAAAAGGCAGGAAGGAGAGGCTCGTCTATGCGTCGAAAGAGATCGGGCAATACCTCTATGACTGGAGGACGGCCCGTGGTGATGAGCCCGGGCCGTTTTTTTGTCCCATCCGCAAAGACGGGGCGGTGCAGCTCCGGCGCATGACGGGCCAGGCGGTCTACAACATCTATACCCGGCACGTCGCGGCGGCGGGGATCGCGAAGAGCTCGCCCCATGATCTGCGGCGTACGTTCGTGACGGATCTGCTCGACGCCGGGGAGGACCTGGCGACGGTGCAGAAGATGGCCGGGCACTCCCAGATCGCGACGACGGCCCGCTATGACCGGCGTGGCGAAGATGCGAAAAGGAAGGCGGCGGGGAAGCTGCTGTTGTAGTGTTCGAGAGTGTGTGAATTGAATAAGTATCGTTCACCACTAATGGGCATGAACGGAGTACGCGCATTCAAAGAAATCGTCATACAAGAAGGTGGTATTGAGAAAAAGCTGCCGCCAATCTTTCCGGTAGGGATAATCATCCATCCCGATCTTTACCTGGTCCTCTCGATTCTGCTCCAGCTTCCTTTGCTTGCTGTACAGTATTCCACGGGTCAGCCGATCGATGTGATCGAAGTAGTTGTTGATGCTTTCCTGGGGCATCTCGGCAAAGCTGTAGATATTGATAAACGCATCGACAGACCCCTCGGCTATCCCTTCGATCTGGTGGGCACCCAGGGTCCAGACTTTCCTTGTCAGCAGCTCGTCGCGGGTGAACACTTTTTGTCGGCGTGATCCCGTATAGGGGACTACTCCTCCCGGAATCACTCTGGAGAGCCAGCTCGAGGAACAGGCGAGGGCCTCCGGCAAATCGAGGATGACGTACGTGCAATCAGGAAACATCCTGTGGCAAACATAGGCAAGTCGGCCGTAGCCGGCTCCCAATTCTACGATCAGACGAGGAGTCCCTTTCTGATTTGCTAATTGCCAGGCAAACCGAATCCGATAGGCTTCTTCTATACTCTGGAGGAAGTCCAAGCTCCAGGCGCGTCCGTTAAAGACCTCCTGGTCCGCCGTTCCCCCTTCGGGGGGTTCGGATTCCCTATCCAGGAAGCCTTCGGTATCCAACGGGCGAATGATTTGAGAATAAACATGAAGGAGCGAACGGTAAACTTGTCGGCTCTCGGGTTCAGGGCCGGCAAAAGTTCGATTGAAGTACTGGGTCCGTAGATCTTCTAACCCACCTCCCCAGATAAGCTCAGAATATCGACGGTTGATCTGTTCCCAAAATCTGCCAGCCTGATAAAGCTCAGGGGCATTCTTATTATCCTGCTTCATCAAATCATAAGTCTGAACGTTCTGCTGGTTATCCGGCTTTCGAAAAATGCGATGACATCTTCCTCTTAATTGAAGAATCCGTCGGTTAGAAGCTTTCTGAAGAGCATTACGGACCGACATTCTATATAAACTCCTATTTAGACTGAGCTTAGACACTTTTTGAGGCCATCAGCCGTTATGGATGATGATTCAAACCGATGGAGGGACGGAGAGGCGAGGAGGCGAAGAAGCGGGCGGCGTTTCTGCTCAAGCTGTGAGAGGGGTCCCAGAGACGGCGCATCAGAGCCATCCCCTCCGCTTGTACACCAGATACCCTGCGGATTCGTGGACCCACGTCCGAAAGGCTTCCAGCCGCTCCAGGGCCGTTTTCGGGTTTTTCTCGTCGAAGCGTAGCTCCGGAGCGACACTCGGAACGACTTCCGCCTGGCTTCCAAAGATCTTGCGGAAAACTCCGAGAGATCGCTTCATATGATGCCCCTGAGTCACCACTAGGAT
>JAHWJO010000012.1 GCA_019348365.1 Armatimonadota bacterium
CCTACGGTTTGGAGGCTTGTCCCTCCTTTCCTTCTTTTAACACTACAACTCTATTGTGACCGTCTGTTAAAATGTCCCTGCAACCGGTCGTGCAAGAAGGGCAGGGAAGAGGGCCACTCTGCGCGAATCTTGTCTCTGACGGGTGATCACATTTAGGGCATTTAAGGGTTCCATTGAACGGAAAGCGGGAGGCGGATGAATACGGTTCACGATCTACTGGAAATGGCGTTGAAGGCTCAGGCATCCGATGTCATCGTCAAAGCCGGGAGCCCTCCCATTTTCCGGGTCAACGGAGTCATCACGCCGGCTTCCGTGCCCGCCCTCTCGGTGCAGCAGGCGGAGCAGATTGTCCATAGCCTTGAAGCGGCAGCGCAGCGGGAACGGCTCCTCAGCGCGGAAGATCCCCTCACCGAACAGGAAATCCTCAAGCTGACGCTTGGAGAAGAGGAACCCGCTTACGGCGACCTGGAGGAGAATATCGAGGAGAAGGATTACGTCTTCTCCATCCCGGACCTCGCCCGCGTGCGCGCGAACGTCTACCTCCAGCACGGCACCCCCGCCGCCGCGATCCGCATCATCCCCCTCGCCCCGCTCACCATTGACGAACTGGAGCTTCCCGCCTCTCTCAAGGACCTCGCGCTTCAGCCGCGCGGCCTCATCCTCGTTACGGGGCCGACCGGTAGCGGCAAGTCCACCACCCTCGCCGCGATGATCGAGCACATCAACCGGAACGACGAGCGGAACATCCTCACCATCGAGGACCCGGTGGAGTTTGTCTTCCAGGACAAGCGGAGCGTCATCCAGCAGCGGGAGGTGGGCCGGGACACCCCCTCC
Organism: Armatimonadota bacterium; assembly: GCA_019348365.1. Classification (GTDB taxonomy): domain Bacteria; phylum Armatimonadota; class DTGP01; order DTGP01; family JAHWJO01; genus JAHWJO01. The sequence goes on from JAHWJO010000012.1 coordinate 835, forward strand.
TTCACGTCTGCCCTGAACGCCGCCATGCGGCAGACCCCGGACGTGCTGATGGTGGGCGAAATGCGCTCCCTGGAGGCGATGGAAGCGGTGCTGGCGGCGGCGGAAGTCGGCCACCTCGTCCTCTCCACCCTGCACACGACGAGCGCCCCGGCGGCGGTGGATCGTATCCTCAATTCCTTCCCCCCGGACCGCCGGCCACAGGTGGTGAGCCAGTTGACGGCCACGCTCACCGGGATCGTCGCCCAGCGCCTCGTGCGCCGGTCGGATCAGGAGGGGCGAGTCGCGGCGGTGGAGACACTGACCGCCTCCCCGACGGTCCTGAAGCTGATCGAAGAGGGCAACACCGGCGATCTGACGAACGCCCTACGGGAAGGGAGTCACTACGGCATGGCTTCGATGAACCAATCGCTGGAGCGACTCTATCGGCAGGGAAAAATCTCCGAGGAAGAGGCCCTCGCCAATTCGCCCCACCCGCAGGAGTTGCGGCAATTGTTCCGCCATGGCTAGTGCAACCGGCTCCCCCGGCTCGAAGGCTTCCCTTCGGCTCTGGAAGAACGCCCGCCGCGTCGATCCCGCGACCGGCGCCGTCCGGTCCGGCTCCCTCCTGACGTGGGGCGACCGGATCGTGTCCGCCGGGGAAGTAGGAGATCCCAAGGACCTTTTAGGTCTCCCGGTGGAGGCGGTCGATCTGGATGGGCGACTCCTCCTTCCCGGCCTGACGGATGCGCATTGCCACCTCGTCCGCTACGGCCTCGATCTCACCCGCACCGCCGACTTGACCGGCGTCGCCTCCATCGAGGAGATGCTGCACCGCCTACAGGTTCATGCCGCCCGAACCCCCGGCGATTGGGTCATCGGGCGCGGATTCGATCAGGACCGCCTCAGGGAGCGCCGCTTCCCCCGCCGCGACGAGCTGGACGCCCGCTTCCCCGACCGCCCGGTCCTCCTCCACCGGATCTGCTGCCATGCCGTCGTCGCAAACCGGGCCGCGCTGGACCGGGCGAGGCTCACCTCCGCCGACGGGCTCTTCACCGAAGATGCAATGGCCCTTCTCCTCTCCGCCGTCCCCGCCCCCTCGCTGGAAGAGACGGTCCACGCCGCACGAACCGCGATCCGAGCCTATCATCGCGGCGGTTTCACGGCGGCGCACGTTCTCATCGGCCATCCCGACGAAGTACGCGCCCTGCAGATCCTCCGTCAGCAGGGAGAGATGGGGCTTCGTCTCCGGCTGATCCTGCCGTACTCCTGGATTGATTCCATGGAGGCGCTGGGGGTGTCCTCCGGCTTCGGGGACGACATGCTCCGTATCGCGGCGCTCAAGTCGTTCGCGGACGGCTCGCTGGGGGCACGGACGGCGGCGCTTCGCACGCCCTACGCCGACGATCCGGAGAACGCCGGGCTTCTGCTGCTCTCGGCGGAGGAGCTGGTCGAACGCATCCGCCGGGCGCACCGGGCCGGACTCCGGTCCGCCCTCCACGCCATCGGGGATGCCGCCGTGGAAGCCGTGCTTCTGGCGGCGGAGCGCACGCAGGACGACGGGCCGCCCCCCCGGATCGAACATGCATCGGTGGTAGACCCGGATCAGGCGGCCCGGATGGGGCGTCTGGGCATCGCCGCCGCCGTACAGCCCCAGTTCATCGCGTCGGATTTCTGGACCCCCGAACGGCTGGGGCCGGAGCGGAGCGCGTGGGCCTACCCCTTCCGCACACTGAAAGATGCGGGAGTCGCCCTGGCGGCCAGCACCGACTGCCCCGTCGAGCTGCCGGAAGCCGCCGCCGTCTTTAAAGGTTTCATCTCCCGTTCCGATAAACGATTGAGTGAGTCGCTTGCACCCACTGAGGCTCTGCGGGCGTTCACCCTCGATGCGGAACGCTCGCTGGGAGAAGAGTTCCCCGCTCCCTGGGAGACGGGCGCGCGTGCGGATTTCCTCGTCCTCTCGAAAGATACTGAATGGCCCCTGCCGGTCGATTCTCCCTGGCCGATGGAACGGATCGTCGTCGGGGGGACCGCTCGTTCCGTTCCGCAAGAACTCTGACACGGAAACGCCCGGAGCGGCCTGGACCTGTGACCTTCGATGGGAACGATTCGATGGAGCCGGACGCTGACTCTCACGATCAATTGAAGCCTATGGGAGTTGGAGTGGGGTAGAATGATAACGGTAAACCCGTATACGCGCCTGGAGACTTTCATGAAAGCCGCTTACAACCACGGATTGGATGACGAAGAAGCCGTGATGGCGGTCGAACAGGCCTGGCTTCGGATGAAGCAGGAGCTTGAAAACCTGCGCCGCCAGAACGAGGTCATGTCCGAGACGCTCCATTTCCTCCAGGAGAACGTCCAGGCGATGGAACAGCAGATCGCTCAATTGACCGGCCAGGTACGCCGGGCCGAGGCGGAAACGAAAGAGGAACGCCACCTCCGGGAAGTGGCGGAATGGGAAATGCAGCAGCTCCAGCAGCGGCTGAACCGCGCCGTGGACTTGATCGCGGATGAACGCCAGAAAGGCTGGCTCGCCCGGCTCCTCCGCCGATAAGATCGTCATCCCTCCTCCGTTGTCAGGGTTAGCCGAGACGGGATGACGGGTAATTGGTCCTGATACCGTGCTTTGCTTATTGCCTCACGCTCAGGAGGAAGAGATATGTCTTCAACCTTTGAATCCGGTAAAACCCGGCCGGAACACCGCCCGGCGGATGGGATCGATATCGTTCGGAACGGAGACGACCCGGATGAAGCCGTTGATGTGCAGGAAGTTGTCTCGCCGGGGGCGGTCGAGGCCACCGAAGGGGAAATCACCGGCGGGTATGCAGCCAGCGGATGTACCGAAACCTCCTCTCCCGGAGCAGACGGGGATCCCACCGATAAAGAAAACCTCGAAGATGCGGTGACGGGTCCCTCCAGCGCCCCCGGTTACGGATTGATCAACCAGGATACCTGAGGGGAGTTGCAGGCAGAGAACGATAAAAGGGCGGCTCGCGCGAGCCGCCCTGCGTTTTTATGATCAACGATCTGATTTACGGAGAGACGCTGACGAGGAATTCTTCCCGGAGCTCCGGCTTGACTTTATTGATGTCCCGGACGATGAGAGTCACCCGGTAATCGCCGGGCTGGGTGTAGGAGCGGTAGACCGTCTCGCCGAACGCCTCCTCCTGAATCCCGTCCTCTTTATTGAAATCCCAGACGTATTCCACATTGGCCAGGCCAGCGCTTGCAAGAGCCGTCATTTGAACCTGGTCATAAGGGCTGATCGTCTGCTCTTCCGGGCTCTCCTCCAGGAAGATCTCGGCATCATCGACGCTGGTGCGGATCTCGCCGATGTAGAACGTATCGGGCCGGTCGCCGTAAACCACCAGCCGGGAGAGCATCGCCCTGCCGGAGGGCCGGTTGCCTTTGAACGCGGCGAGCGGAACGGAGAGTGTGGTCCATCCGGCTTCCGTCCTCCGGAGATCGATCGGCTGATCCTCCGCGACCAGCTCCTGGCCGTTGACGGTCGCCACGATACGGAAGAAGCTCATCTTCGGGCCAGTGGCTCCCGGAGTCGAGGAGAGCCCCGGAACGGATCCCCGGCCATAGCCGCCGTACCCTCCCCCGTAGCCGCTCGGGGCATCTCCCAGAAACTCGCCGTCATCGCCGAACCCCGGAAACTTGATCGTCATCACCAGGTAGGCATTCCGTTCGGCGAAGGCATCCGTCAAATCGACCGGCTGCACAAAATTAATGCGTCCACCGGCGTAGTAGCCATCGGTGTGGACTTCGATGGAACGGCTGCCGGTGAAGTTATACCGCTGGGATTCAACCGCGATGCCGCTGCCCCAGCTTCCCAGGGTGATCTCCTGAGGCTGAGTCGGCTCGCCTTTATACAGGCTGAGTTCGGCGACGGCCAGGGCGGGCAGGGCCGAGATCAGCCCCAGGGCAGCGATGGCGGTCGTACAGAGTCGCTGAGGGAACAAGGCAGGATCCTCCTCTCAACCTCCGGGAACCGTCCCGGAAGGGAATGAACTGTGAGTCGTGAACGCAGGAACGATCCGGCGCCGGAGCACACGAATCAAAGGGAGGATAGTTCTTCCCCCGTCGTGCGGCCATGACCGTTTTTACTTCTAATAGTTACATGACATTCTACTCCGGCATTTGTGTTCCATCGGATGGGGCCGATGATCCCCCCCTGAAAGCGTGAAGGCGGTCCACTCTCCGGCTAGGGGGGCGAAAATCCGGACCAGAGCGAGACCAGCGGGACGACAAACAAAAAGCTGTCGAATCGGTCCATCACGCCGCCATGGCCGGGCAACCAGCCGCCGAAATCCTTGACGCCGATCTCGCGCTTGAGGGCGGATTCAACGAGATCGCCGACCTGCGCCACTCCCCCGGCTCCCATCCCCATGAGCAGGCCGGAGACCGGGCTGCCGAACAGCACTCCGTTAGCCCAGAACCCCAGCCCCAGGCCGAGCAGGGTGGCGAAGAGCCAGCCGCCCAGGGCGCCCTCCCAGGTTTTGGACGGGCTGAGCTGTGGGGCCAGCTTTCGCCGCCCCCATGCGCGTCCGATGAAGTACGCGCCGCTGTCCGTCACCCAGACCATCAGAAAGGCGATCAGGATCCAGAGCGCCCCCTCTTCGACCGGAGGGAAGGGAGCGAGGTGCATCGATTCGCCGCGCATCCGCAGCGCCGCCGCCACGCCGAACAGGCCCGGATAGGCCGCCAGCATCAGCGTTTGCGACGCCCGCCGGAAGGGCTGCCCCTCGTTCCGTAGGCCGTAACGCACCAGAACGAGAAGAAAGAGGCCCACCAGTCCCGGACCCGCGTACCGGCTCCCGAGAGGGAGCGCCCCCATGCTGATAAAAATGAGTGCGCCGATCAGCGGCCAGAGCAGCTCGACCGAATCCCCTCGTTCCCGCAGGCTGGAGCCGATCTCCCACACCCCGACAGCCCCCAGGAGCATCATCAGTGCCAGGAAGGCCGTCCCGCTCGGCCAGAACAGCGCCAGTAGGAGGAGGGGGATTCCCGCCCCGGCCACGAGGATCCGTGCAAGCATGCTCCCTTGGCCTAAGCCTCTCCTGATCGGTCGCCGACCATAGATACAGGATGACGCGCGCCGACACTCCTTCTTTCGGCATTCATAAACAGATTCCTGATTGACGGCAAGATTCCTGCTCTCCCGCAGAAGCCCCTGCGGATGTGCGCACGAGCCAGGGTCCTTACTTGAGGGCACCGAGCGAGCATAATCGCTGGACCTGGCAATGTAATCACCCTGTCCGAAGTGCGGATACAGGTTGACAGCGTTCCGCTTCCGTTTCTAACATTGATTATAATGGCTTTTCTTCCTTGCTGCCGCCTCTCATCTTTCTTAGGAGTCCCATGAAAGCTCGCCAGTTGATCCGTGAAATCCATGATTTCCCTACGCCGGGAATTTTGTTTCGAGACATCACACCCGTCCTGCTCGACCCGGAAGCCCTGCGAGAGTGCATCGACCTCTATGTGGAGGATGCCGAGGCCCGGCAGGCGGAGCTGATCATCGGGATCGAGTCCCGGGGATTTCTGTTCGGCATTCCGGTGGCGGACCGGCTGGGACTCGGCTTCGCGCCGGTCCGAAAACTGGGCAAGCTCCCGTACTCCACCCTCCAGGCCGAATACGATCTGGAATACGGCAGCAATACCGTCGAGATGCACGTCGATGCGATCCAGCCCGGACAGCGGTGCGTCATCATCGATGACCTTCTCGCAACCGGCGGCACGGCGGAAGCGGCGTGCGGATTGGTGGAACAACTGGGCGGGGTGGTGGCGGGGATCACCTGCCTGATCGAGCTGACCTTCCTCAACGGTCGCTCGCGCCTGTCGGGGTATCCGATCACCAGCTTCATCCAGTACTGACAGTTCTGAGTGCATGCGGCCCGTCACCAGAGTAACTTTTGTGCCGGGAAACCCATTAGGATTTACGCATCGACTTGGAAGAATCTGCGTGTACGCTTAGGTTGAGACGCAGATTCTTCGCTTCGCTCAGAATGACAAATGGCGGTAGGTTTTGCGTAAGTCCTGCCCATAATAAAATCATTCAGGTGCCCGTCCCCCGTTTACGAAGGTGACGAGCTTCCATGTAAGTGCTTTACGATATTCTCTCCTCGTCGTGGAGCCTGAACGAGTTCCGGTTGTCCTGTAATTGGAGGTACAACACCACATGTCGGGCGAAATTCTGGACGAACGGAAGCAATTTTTACTGCGCGCGATCGTGCATGATTATGTAGCGACCGCCGAACCGGTGGCATCTCAGGTACTGGTACAGCGGTATCAGCTTCAGGTGAAGTCGGCGACAATTCGCAACGAGATGGCGGAGATGTCGGAGATGGGATTGCTGCGCCAGCCCCATACGTCCGCCGGCCGTATCCCGTCGGATCGGGGATACCGGTTCTACGTGGACCGGCTGATGCCCAGCATCACGCCCGCTCCGGAAGCAGAAGCTCAGTTGGCCCGGCTGCGGCAGGCCATCTCGGAAGAGATCGACGAGGTGTTGAAGCAGACGACTCGCATGCTGACCAGCCTCACCCATTACACGGCGGTCGCGATCCCGCCGGAGGCTTCCGGCCTCGTGCTGCGCGAGGTTCACCTTTCTCCCCTGGACGGGCGGCGCTGCCTGCTGGTCGCCGTCACGTCGAGCGGGGAGGCGAAGTCCCGGATCATCGAGCTGACGGATAACCTGTCCGCTTCCGAGCTGACCCAGCTCAGCAACCGGCTCACCGATCATTTGAAGGGAATGTCGCCGGAAGAGATCCAGGCCGTCCTCTCGCGGGACGGGGAGGATCGCGCGGAAGGGGCGTTCCGATCCCTCCTGGAGATCCTTCGGGACCTGCTCCAGCGGACCTCCTCCTCCGAAGAGATCATGGTGGAGGGGACCCGCCACATGCTCCAGCAGCCGGAATTCCGCGACGTCAAGCGGCTGGAGAACCTGCTGGAGGTGCTGGAGGAGCGTCGGTCCGTTCTGGAGCTGCTGCGGGAAGCGGTGACGAATCGCGCCGTGCAGGTGATCATCGGCGAGGAAAACCTGGAGGAGGGGCTTCGGGAATGTAGCCTCATCGCCGCACGATATTCCGCCGGTCCCGGCGCATACGGGGCCATCGGCGTGATCGGTCCCACCCGGATGGCCTACAGCACGGCGCTGCCGACCGTGGAGTTGGTGGCCCGGCATCTGAGCGAGATGTTCAACCGGTGGACGGCCTGAGCCACTCGCGCCGGATACCGATGAAGAGTCGGGGGGCATGAGGTCTCCGTAACCGGTTGATCCTCATGCCGATGATGCATCATAACCATCAAATGAGAATTGCAGAAGGTGAGGGGAAGATGAGACGCATACCGATCACGAACTCTAAGTCCAAAGAAGGATCGAAAGAAGACCCGAACGCAGCGGCTGCACCGGAGGAAGCCGCATCGGCGACTGGCGCAACGGACGCAGCATCGAACGACCCGGCGCCCCCGTCAGGACTGGAGGAGAGCGGAGCGGTGGAGGAGCTTCGCCGGCAGCTGGAGGAGAGAGAAGCCGAAAACCAGGCGCTCCAGGGTGAGATGAACGACACCCGCGAACAGCTGCTCCGCGCTCTGGCGGATATCGACAACGTGAGGAAGCGGGGGCGGCAGGAACGGGAAGAAGCGGCGCAGTTCGGCGCCCAGACTCTCCTGTCCGACCTGCTGACCGTCATCGATAACCTCGAACGCGCCGTGGCCGCCGGGGAGACCGCCACGCGGGAATCGCTGCTGGAGGGAGTGAACCTGACGCTACGGCAGTTCCACGACACCCTGCGGCGGCATGGCGTGGAGCCGATAGAAGGCGAGGGGCAGCCCTTCAATGCCCAGCTTCATGAGGCCATCATGCGCGCCGAACCGACGGAAGAGCACCCTGCCGGAACGGTCGTCGATGAGATCCGGAAGGGGTATACGCTTCGCGGGCGCCTTCTCCGGCCCAGCCTCGTCAAAGTGGCCCAGGAAGAGTAGGCGTTGCGCCCTTATATTATCCCAGAGACCTGCGTTCCCTCTTTGAAAGGTCGATCACTTTATCCCCTCACGGGAGACTGGAATCAAAAAGAGCGCCCCGGAATTCTTATGAATTCCGGGGCGCTCTTTTTTTAACAGGTATCGTGCGTACGGCGGTCGCCGATTAGACCATCGTACGTCGGCCGCTCAGCAGGTTGAACACGAAAGCGATCAACGCGATGACCAGCAGGAGGTGGATCAGGGAGCCGCCGATGTTGCCGACGAGCCCGACGAGCCACAGCACCAACAGAATGGCGATAATTGTCCAGAGCATGGGGATATCCTTTCATCTCAGGCCGTTCGGCCTGAGGAATCGTTCACGGTAAGGTATGTTGGAAACCGGCTAGCCGCCGGCTTGCTTCCCTTTTTCGATCAGCTCGCGGACTCGGGCGCCGCCCTTTTCGCCGCCTTTTTTGCCGATCTTCTGGTAAAACTCTTTGCCATGGGTCTCCCAGGTGGTAGTCCCACCCTTTCGACCGATCTCTTTGTAGAATTCCGATCCGTACTTCTCGCGGACCTTCGTGCCGCCTTTCCGGCCTGCTTCCCGAACCGTCATATCCGACATGAAAAACTCCTCGTGTTGAAAGGTGGGGCTTCACGTTTCGGAACCCTCGTCTCCGTTAGTATGTTACCCGCGAACAAACTCAGTCCAAACGTACCCAGCAAGAAGGAGCCACATCCCAACACTATTCGGGAGAAGCGGTTCATTTGAGTGGATGTACCGTTCATTTTCCGGGATGGGCCTGTACTACAGGATCCTCCACAATTCCTCACTATATGTATCGTATGCTGGACCGGGAGGAAGCGACCTTCACCCATCATCGCTTCTCTATTGACCCTGCTTCTCTCCCGGTGATATACTCCCTTGGCTGCACCCTCGACCGTCAATGCCGGTTGCATGCCCTGACCCGGAAAGGACCCTCCGCACCCGTGACCGTCACCGCGACCGCCCCCACCCGTATCGACCTTGCCGGTGGAACGCTGGACATCTGGCCGCTCTATCTCTTCATGGGGAGCGGCATCACCATCAACGCTGCCGTCACCATCCGCAGCCTTGTGACGATCACCCCGCGTGAGGATTCGGAGATCCACCTCCACGCGGCGGATTCCGGGGATCGCCTGTCGGCGGAGAACGTCGATGCTCTCCCCCAGGGGAGCCAGTTGGATTTGCTCGCGCGGACGGTACGGTTCTATCGCCCCCGAACGGGCGTGGAAGTCACGACCTCCAGCGAAGCCCCGCGCGGCTCCGGGATCGGCGCGTCGTCCTCCCTCATCATCGCGCTCAGCCACGCGCTCAACCGCCTCAACGGCACCGATTATTCCAAAGAACAGATCATCGATATCTCCGCTAACCTCGAAGCCCAGATGATCGACATCCCGACCGGCAAGCAGGACTACCATCCCCCCTCGTACGGCGGAGTCAACGCCGTCTGGTTTGAAGTGGGTGGGGACCGCACCGAGCGGCTGGGGGGAGAGAAACTGGCGAGCGGACTGGAAGCGCGGGTCCTCCTCTCCTTTACGGGCATCTCCCACTTTTCCGGCACGAACAACTGGGCGATGATGAAGCGGTTCATCGACAAGCGCGGCTCCACGCCCGAAAACCTGCGCCAGATCCGTGATACCGCTCTCGACTTGAGAGAGTGCCTGATGAACGAGGACTGGGATCGATTCCCACAACTGGTGAACGAGGAATGGGAGAACCGCCGTGCCCTGGCGAAGGGGGTCTCGAATGCCCGGGTGGAGAAGCTGACGGCGGCGGCCACGGCTGCCGGAGCCCAGGCGAACAAGCTCTGCGGAGCCGGGGGCGGCGGCTGCATGATCTCCGTCGTGGCTCCGGAGAAGAAAGAAGCGGTTCGAGACGCACTGAGAAAAGCCGGTGCCCGTCCCCTGGACTACCGAATCGACCGGGACGGGGTTCAGGTAAATATCAAGGAAGCCGGGGATTAGATCTGTTTTGGGCGCTGTCGAAAAGGTTGGCGTAAGCGCAGCGACTTAAACGTTTGGTGTGAACTGCGGGAGGGGCCGGCGGTTGAAACCACGCCTGAAGGGGCACGAAGTCCGCCTACGCGGACTCCCCTATCGGCTCTGCTGATCTATTCGATCCCGCTTTTCTGAAGAAGCGGACCGGGGGTAGAGTCGCCGGAGGGCGACTCCGTGCCGTTGTTGCCGCGAATTGATTCGCCGGGAACCCCCAGCTTTTCAGCCACCGGGGTTCCTCAGCTTGTGGCGCCGTCGTTCAGGGTGGCGGCCTGCTCCTCCACCTCCAGGATCCCGTATCCCCACAAGCCCTGACGCAATTGGCCGTACAGCTCGATCTCCCAGCCCTGCGGTTCGAGGGATCTCCTCGCCTCTTCGGAATCGGGCATGGATTTGACGATCTCCGGAAGGAGATACAACGCGATCTCCAGGTGCCGGAGCTGTTCCATGGAGGGGTTGCGGGGCGGGCCGATAGCATCCGTGCGAATGGCGAGCGGGATCGCCTCCTCCGAAGCGACTTCCCACCCGTTGGACCGGATCTCCTCCCACTGATCCTCCGACAGCTCTTCCCTGTCCTCGAACGTTACGGCGGTGCATTCGAGCTCGCTGGGGTCCAGGGGCACGTCCTCGTAAAGATCGGCCAGGTCTTCCGCATCGTCGTACAAGGCCACTCCCCGGATGATCCCCCCGTAGCCCATCACGACCGCATACTTCGGGGCTTCCCAGTCTTCGTAAAAAAGGGTGAGGGGCTCGCTGTCATGGATCCGCTCCCAGGGAGCAGCGCGATAGAACGCGGCGGCGGACTGGAAGAATGCGGCGATGGCCTTCGGGTCTGCGCCCTCCTCATCCAGATACAGTCCCGGCGCGTGCTGTACGAACTCTTCAAACGAGTGGATGGCGTAGCTCAACTCCGGGAGATCCGGCGACTGCCGGATCTCGAATCCCATCTGGTCGGAAAGCTCTTTCAGGAAGGGAAGAAGCTGCTCGGTATCGGTTTCGAGGATGCGCGGTCGGCGCGGCTCGCCCAGGGCCGGGGCGGACATGGTGGAGAGCAGCAGGTCCAGCACCAGGTCCGGATCGGCGTCGGGCTGCAGGAGGCGGTGTCCGAGGACCGCCCCGGTCCCGGCTTCGACGATCAGCAGAATTCGAGGCTGCCACGATTCCTGTTCCCCTTCAGAAACGGAGATCGACAGGGGACGAACGCTGACCTGCCAGCGGTCGGTGGACGGAGGCGCAGCGGGTAACGCTTCGAACCATTCAGGGGTTTTCACAACAGATCTCCGGTAACCGCATGATCTTTGCCGGCAGCCCTCAAGGGCATATTCAAGGGCATGACGGACGCGAGACCCGTCCGGCGGATTCGCTCCGAGCTCAGGTACTTCTCATCAAGCATGTCAGGAGTGTAACTGATGACGGACCAGGAGTTCAACTGCGGCATTCGGGCCGTCTTCATGCGGGGAAACGTCTCTTGTCCCGCTATCCTATCGTTCGCTCAGGCGGGCGTGCACGTGGGTTGAGGGGGATTGGAACATTGCTGCGGGGGGGATCAGAGGGAGGAGGATTGCAGCACGTACCGGTAATGAAGGGAGTTCACCCCTTTTATGGTGCGGGGGACCGACTCGGGCATGCGGGCGTATCCAGCTTTCTCCAGCACGCGCTGGGATGCCCGGTTATTCGGGTGGACATCCGCGTAGATCGTGAGAAGATGGAGAGGCCGGAACGCCCATTGGCTGACGAGCTGCACCGCCTCCGACATGTATCCTTTTCCCCAGACATTGTACTGAAGTGCGTATCCCATCTCCGCAACGGCAGGGTCGCGTTGGGCGATGAGCGAGCAGATACCGACAAGGCGGTCGCTCTCTCGTTCTATGATTCCAAAGGCGATTTCCCGCCCCATCCCGCGATTCTGCTCCAGCAATTGGAGGAAGCGGCGGCTTTCGTCCAGATCCTTGTGGGGACGCCAGTCCATGAAGGTGCTGACCCGCTTGTCTCCCGCGTAGGCGAACACCGCCTCTGCATCCGAGAGCCGGGGCCAGCGAAGCCAGAGGGCTTCTCCGTCGAGTCTCAGATCCTCCGGGAGGGCGGGCCAGCAGCGGTCCTCCTCAACGTCGATCCGGGGGCGGCGGGCGAACAGGCGGGCCAGTGAAGGGCTTCTCATCGGGGCGGTATCCCTGGAGAGGAAGGGGAGGATCGGGCGCAGTATCTCCGCAGTATCTCCATGGATTAAGACAACCGCAGCAGTCCGGTTCCTACACCTTCAGGCGGATTGTTCCCGGAGCCGCTCCATCACGAGGGCAACCGCGCCGCGCATCCCGGCCTCATCCCCCAGCTCCGCCGGAACGATTCGGCAGTGGGACGCCTGAAGCTTCACCGCTCGGGCGGCGACGGTCCGACGGATCGGATCGAAGAGGGTGTCGCCCGCCTGCGAGACTCCCCCGCCGATGACGAACACTTCCGGGTTCAGGATGTTGATCATGTTGGAGACGCCGATGCCGATCCACATCCCGGTCTCTTCCATCACTTCCCGGGCCAGGGCATCCCCGTCATCGGCGGCTTCATCGATGAGGGCGGGGGTGATCTTCTCCCAGTCCCCCCCCACCTGTTCTCTGATCTGCGAGGGTCGGCCCGCCTGGATCTTTGCGACGCATCGCTCGACGATGGACCTGATGTTGCAGAGCGCTTCCATACAGCCGAAGTTGCCGCAGCCGCATCGAGGGCCATGGGGATCGATCGTGTGATGGCCGATCTCGCCGATGGAGCCTTGCGGGCCGAGCATGAGTTTCCCGTCCATCACGATTGCGCCGCCGATGCCCGTTCCCACAGTGATCATCACCATGTAACGCGCCCCCCGGCCTGCGCCGTAATGCAGCTCTCCCAGCGCGGCGCAACGGGCATCGTTGATGATGAATGTCGCCAGGCCGGTCTCCTCGGAGAGATCCTTTCCCACGGGCTCGCCTTGCTCGCTCCATTCGGGAAAGTTCGGGCTCCAGTAGATCAGGCCGAGGTCCGGGTCCATGATGCCCGGAATGCCCATCCCGATGCCCACCACTTCGTCGCGGGTGATCTTCTCCCGTTCGAGCGCCTCGTCAATGGCGTTCACGATACGTGCGACCGTCGCCCGTCCGGGTTCGAGGGAAGGAGTAGGCCGACGGACCTCGTGGAGGATACGGCCCTCCAGATTGGAGAGGGCCACCCGGATGTTTGTGCCTCCCAGGTCGATTCCGACCGCGTAACGCCCGGAACGATTCGTGTTTAGATTCAAGAGTCACTCCCCGCAGAGGACAAGGAGGCGGAACGAGGACCGCGCTTCTCTCCTATTTTGGACAAATCCCGGCCCATTTCAAAGGCGAAGCGTGGGTCTGTCAGCCGGCTTTCTCGTGGGGTAACTCCCAATCCTGATCGGCGCCTTCGGAGGAAGAGGGGAGCGGCGGTTGGAGGCCGGGATTCGGTTCGGCATACGACAGGGGGTGGAGCGTCGCCAGCACGAACGGGTGCGTCCGGCACAGGCGGACGGTGGTGAACGCTTTGCGGGTCCCAGGATCGTAGAGGGTGGCGCTGCGCAGAAGGCCCAGATCAACGGAAGCGTTCACCAATTTACGAATGTGACTCCCCCGGAAATGTTGGAGGTGGTCTAAAGCCTCTAACGCAGCGGGAGAGTCCCCGGATACGTCGGCGGGACCTACGTGCGCTTGACGCCAGAGATACTGTCCCAGCAGCCCCGGCGTGACGAAGCCGTATCGAGAGTCGGATTCCAATTGGTCGGCGGCTCGTACGAGATCCTCGAAAAGCTCCGGGCACTCATCCAGAGGGCAGGGGAATTCCTGCACGGCCTGTGCTCCGGGATCCCCGTCCGGCTGGAGAAAATACGGCTTTGCGTTATCTTGTTCCCCCGGTTCATTGGAGGGGGGAAGGTTCTCTATCCGGGGGATGCCCTCTTCTTCGGGGAGCACGGCCCAATCCAGAAGGCCCCGCGTGACGATCATCAAAAGCCCCAATCGTTCGGCGTAGGCCACCAGATCTTTGAATTTCTCGAAGCCGTAAGACTGAGGATGAAAGCCGGGGATCTGCTTGCGGAGCTGGTGGCCCAGCCATGAAAGCATGGCCGGACGGCCTTTTTGATGCCGGTCCCGTACCAACCGAATCAGCTCCTCGATGGCGCCATTCAGATCGTCGGTTGGAGAAGAGTGCGGGGACATGTAGGGGGGATCCAGGGGATCCTGGCTGAGTTGATCGTAGTACAGGATATCGTCCACCCGCTCCCGCGTCCGGTTCGGAGCGTTCCAGGAGAATCCGATATGAATGACCCGGTATCCTCGACGACGGAGGGACTGGGTAAGAAATGGAAAACGTAAACGTCCGGAAACCAGCAGATACGTGCCGATTTGAGGGGTGGTGAAGCTCAGCTCCATGCAATCGGTGTTGAGCTTTGTTTCGATGAGGTGTACCCGGCGCTGGGGCGGGTCGGCATCCAGATGAGACGGGACGTAGACGGGATCGAAGCCGTGATCGAACAGGTGAGCCTGGTCCTGAGATTGCAGGATGTGGGGATCGTTCCAGTCGGCATACGCCTTCGCGGTCACCAGCCGTCCGTATCGGGCCGATGCCTGTCTGAGAAGTGAGAGATCAGGCGTCAGCCCCCGCTTGTGGAGGCTGATTTTCAGATTCTCCCAATCCAGAAAGAGCGCGACATCGCTCTCCCACTGTAAGGATTCGGCATGGTGCGATTCTGGATACATCCGGTCGCCTTCCTTCGAGTAAGGAGTGAAAAAGAGGCCGCAGGGTAAGATTTTGCAGAGAGCTTCATTGCCTTCTGCTATAGTATATTTAGCTCATCCCTGCATCATTAGTCAAATGGATAGTCAATCAATCGGATAATATGGATGCATTATTTGATGCACGATATGCATGCTAGCTTATGATTTAAACATTATCTCAGCCCAATCATAACGGCCTACAATATCTGAGGCGTTCGTCCTTCCGTGCTGAGATGATCTTTGCAAGTTCAACCGTGCTGAGGGAATGAGCCTTCACGGTGATGGGCGTCCATGAGATGGATTTTGGCAGACCGCTATAGGGGGGCACTCGACGGCATCATGCCGTTTGGATCTGATATCACCCGCTGCATGGCGGGTTATCGATGGAGCGGAATGGACTTAAACGTCTGGACGTGCTGTGTAAGCGCTCGTTCCGTGGGGAGGCGCTCGATGCTGCTGGCGCCGAAAAAGCCGTCGACCCCGCGCGTGCGCTCCAGGATGTAAGCGGCATCGTCCGGCTCGGAGATCGGGCCGCCATGGCAGATGACGAAGAGGTCGGGGTTGACCGACCGGGCGGCGTCCGCGATGGCCTGCACCTGCGGAACGGCGTCCTCCAGAGTCAGGGCGGTCTTCGCGCCGATGCTCCCCTTGGTGGTCAGTCCCATGTGGGCCACAATCACGTCCGCGCCGGCTCCGGCCATGGCGCGCGCTTCCTCCGGATTGAAGACGTACGGGCAGGTGACCATCTCTTCTCGGCGCGCCTCCGCGATCATCTCCACTTCGAGGCCGTACCCCATGCCGGTCTCTTCCAGGTTTGCGCGGAACATGCCGTCGAACAGCCCGACGGTGGGGAAGTTCTGCACGCCGGAGAACCCCATCGCCTTGAGCTGGGAGAGAAACAGGTCCATCAGACGGAACGGGTCGGTGCCGCAGACGCCCGCCAGCACCGGGGTGTTCCGCGCGATGGGCAGCACTTCCCGCGCCATGTCCACGACGATGGCGTTCGCATCGCCGTAAGGGAGCAGGCCCGCCAGGGATCCCCGGCCCGCCATCCGATACCGCCCGGAGTTGTAGATGATGATGAGGTCTGCCCCGCCGGCTTCCGCACATTTCGCTGAGATGCCGGTCCCGGCCCCGGCGCCCAGGATCGGCTTGCCGGCTTCCACCTGATCACGCAGGCGCTGCAACACCTCCGAACGCGTAAAAGCCACGATGGTCCTCCTGGCAGGAAAAGAAAAAATACAATGCAAAAATACGAGGAACGTTGGATTGAGAGGTTCTTATCGTTTCAAAGTTTCACAATTCATTGTATCGTTTTATCGCTAAAACAAAAAAATCCATCAATTCCCTTGTAAAAGCAGGGTCAAAGCAAGCTCACGTTGATGTTATACCCATTCTTAATAGAAATGGGCCGTAAGGGTGAGATCGCCCGCGAAGGCGGGCGAAGGGCCGCAGGTCTCCAGCGAAGGGGTTCAGCCCTTCGTGCTTGGGCCCGTTTCCATTCAGAAAAGGTATTAGGAACTCTCCTTCAGATAGTGGAGGAGTTCTTCCACCATCGCATCGGCGAACTCCGGGTCGTTGATGTTGGAATCGACCTCCACAAGCTTCACCCGGTCCGATAAGTGGGATTTCAGCGCCGAACGAAAGGCTTCGTCCGCTTCCGGCCCGTCGAACGGCTGTCCCGTCCGGTCGATGGCGGAGACTCCCCGGAGCGGCAGGAAGAAGGTGACCGGGCCGTTCGCCGCGTTGAGCTTCCCGGCGATGATCTTCCCCAGATCCGCCATCTCGTCGGGAGTCGTTCGCATCAGGGTGACGGTGGGATTATGCACGTAGAGGCGGCGGTCCCGGAACCGTTCCGGCACGCTCTCCATCGGCCCGAAGTTGACCATGTCCAGCGCGCCGGGCGCAACGACCTGCGGGATTCCCTTCTCCCCGGCGATCTCCAGGCGGTCGGGACCCGCGCTGAAGACCCCGCCAACCAGTTCATCGGCCAGTTCGGTCGTGGTGACATCCAGAACGCCCGTAATCAGCCCGTCGCGGATGAGGTCTTCCATGGCGCGCCCGCCGGTGCCCGTCGCGTGGAAGACGAGAACCTCGTACCCGGCGGCCTCCAGTTTTTCCCGCGCCCTTGTTACGCAGGGGGTCGTCACGCCGAACATGGTGGCGGTGAGGATCGGCCGGTCTTCCTGGGGAGCGGCCTGGGCGCGGGCCTTCACCATCCCGCAGATCGCCCCGCCCGCGTTTCGGATGACCTCGCGGCTGACGCGGTTGATCCCGGCGATGTCCACGACCGAATACATCATCGTCACGTCGCGGGTGCCGACGTACGGCTCGGTGTTCCCGGAGGCGAGGGTGGAGACCATCAGCTTCGGCACCCCGAAAGGGAGGGCGCGCATCGCCGCCGTGCCGATGGTGGTCCCCGCCGACCCGCCGAGGGAGACGATTCCCTGGATCTTGCCGTCCTCGTAAAGCTGCCGCACGATCTGTGCCGCACCCCGCGCCATGGCTTCCACGGCGGCCCCACGGTCTCCCCTGGAGCGCAGGTCGGCGGCAACCTCCCCGGCGGCGCGGGCGATCTCCTCTCGCGGGAGGTCCGGGGTGAGGAATGGTTCGCCCATCACTCCGCAATCCAGGAGGAGGGGTGTGCAACCCTGCTCCCGGATCACCTCGCAGAGAAAAGCGAACTCCTGCCCCTTCGTATCCAGGGTTCCCACAACGGCAACGGTCGGCGTCACGCGATCTCCTCCATGAACGGGATGGGATTCCAGAGGGAATCAACACGATCCTATTCCATAGAAGGGCGACGGCTCCCTGCCACGATAGAAAACCCGTGAATCCTGAAGAACAGCGGTGGGCTATCGGTAGATAGTAGCGGTGGGCTAGTGGTAGGCGGTCACCGAGCCGGGTCGGCTGGCATGCGCGTGAGTGATGCAGAGCGCCAGTGCATCGGCGGCGTCGTCCGGCTTGGGGATCTCCGACAGGCCGAGGATCTGCCGGATCATGAACTGCACCTGCTCCTTGTCGGCGTGTCCGTAACCGACGACGGAAAGTTTTACCTCCATTGGCTTGTACTCCACGATGGGGATGTTCCGCTGGGATGCGGCGAGCATCGCAATGCCGACCGTGCGGCCCACCGAGAGGGCGTTGGTCGTGTTTTTGCCGAAGAAAAGGTGCTCCACCACCATCACTTCCGGGGTGTAGCGGTCCAACAGGGCGCAGAGGCCGTCGTAGATGGTCTGCAACCGCAGCCCGATCGGTTTTCCGGCGGGGGTCTTGATCACGCCGTAGGTCAGGCAGGAGGCCTGGCTGCCTCGCTTGCAAACGACCCCGTAGCCGGTGGTCGCCGTCCCCGGATCGATGCCGAGGATCGTGATGGGGGGAGGAGCAGCCGTCATAGGAGGAGTAGCAGTCATAAGAATAATCCATCAGGAACCGGGAGTGAGGGCGCACCGCAACTTCCCGACTTGCTATTCACTGGCGACTGGCTTCGGGACGCTCTGGATCCGCGTATTCGCACGTAGCCCAAGGAGGGCAACAAGATGCCGTTCGTTCCGCAGTCTGTCTTCGCCGATCGCGAGAAACGCATAAAGGAGTGGCTTGGCGCCAACGACATGAAGGCGCTGATCGTGACCACGCAGGACAACTTCTATATGGTTTCCGGCTTCCACCTCGATGTCGCGCCATGGGAGCGTCCGGTGGCGGCCGTGATTCCCGTCGATGGCAAGCCGTTCATGGTGATGAACGAGCTTTCGACCAATCATCTCCGTTTCGCGGAGGAGCGTAAGTCGCTCTACATCACGGACTACACCATTTATGTGGAGCACCCGCGCTCGGTCAACCGGACGTGGACCCGCGAGCAATGGGGCGGACTGCTGGCCCAGCGCCTGGCGGAGCGAGGTGTCACGAAAGGCCGGGTCGGCGTCGAGGGGCACGGCCCTTCTGCCCTGAAATTGGCGGCACCGGGGCTCGAGTTCGAGGACGTCACACGCAAGCTGATCGAGATGCGGGAGGTCAAGTACCCGGCCGAGCTCGACATCATCCGCGATTGCGCGGCACTGACCGACTATGGTCAGGATCGCTACATGGAGCTGGTCAAGCCGGGGCTGAACGTGAAGGCGTTCGACCTCCACATCGCCGGCCTGGCGATCGAGGAGGCCGCCCGGCGCTTCCCGAGGGACCGCTTCGAGCCGCGCATGATGGCGCTCAGCGGCCCGGCATCGGCGGCGCCCCACGGCACCGGCGCGGATGTCGGCGAGACCTTCGAGAAGGGCCACGGCGTCGTCAACATCATCGTCTTCCGGCTGAGCGGGCTGGTGGTCGAGAGCGAGCGCACCCTCTTCCTCGGCGAGCCGAGCGACATCCAGCGGCGGGCGTTCGAGGCGGCGACCGAGGCGAACCAGGCCGCGGCGGCGCAGATGGTCG
>JAHWJO010000677.1 GCA_019348365.1 Armatimonadota bacterium
TCGACATCGTCGGGATCGAGGGGGGCATCCGGCCCCGGCAGGACCTGACGCTGATCGTTCACTGCGCCGACGGCGAGACCCATGTCACGACGGTCACGCTGCGGATCGATACCGAGATCGAAGTGGATTACTACCTGAACGGCGGCATCCTGCCCTACGTGCTCCGGCAGCTCGCCACCTCCACCGAGCCTTCGATCACCTGATCCCCGGTTCATTGATATGCAGAGAATCTATGAGCCCGCCCTGATTACAGCAGCGGGCTTCTTTTTATTGAGGAACCCTTTGGACATCTGAATTGCCTCCGGCTCACCGCTCCACACTTTCCATAACCGGGTCAGATCTCCCCTGCCGGTACGGAATAAGTCTCATGGAGAGTCTATGTTTGCGGCGGGAACAGGAACGGCGATAACGCGCGTCTCCCCTTCCCCTTCTGTTGGGTCGATCCGAGGATAATCACTGTGCCCCTAACCTTTTTTAAACCCCCTCTTTCTGGCGAGAAGCGGTCCCGTATTCGCAGCGGAGTCCTCCTGTTCGGGCTGGCGTTGGCTCTGACTCCGTCGTGGGTTCAGGCGCAAACCCCGGTGAAGCTGCGCTACCAGCTCCGACCGGGTGACCAGTACACCTACATCGTCAACGTGTCGGGCCGGGTGAAGGTGGATTCGCCGGACGGCAAGCCGATTCCGCCCGTGTCGTTCACCGGGCGCATCCGGCAGGAGCGCACCGTCATGCGCGCCCTCTCCAATGGAGGGTTCATGATGGGGGACCGCGTGGCGAGCGGCGTGATGAAAATGTCGGTGATGGGGCAGACTCAAACCGTCCCGGTCGAGGCGACGCCGGTGCAGTACACCACCGTCAATGCGCTCGGGCGGATGACCCTGTCCCCCGATCAGAAGATGCAGATGCGGCTTGCGGGAGCCCAGCTCGGGTTCGACCCCAGCGAGCTGATCGCGCCGTTCGCCACGCTCCAGGCCTTCCCCATGGAAGCGGTCGCGCCGGGCAGCAAATGGCAGCGCACGGCGGGGCTGAAGCTCCCCCCCCATCTCTCGCTCAACGTGGTGGTGAATAACAAACTCACCCGCATCACGACCCTGGCGAATCGCCGGACGGCGGAAGTCGCGTCCACGATCCGCCTCCCCCTGAATATCAAGTACGCCGATGCGCGGTCGTCGGTGAAGATCAACGGCGGCCTGTCCGGCGCGTATCGGTCGAACTACGCCCTCGTCTCGGGGATGCCGGTGCGGATGGGCGGCACCTTCGGCGGGACCATTCTCCTTCAGGGGAAAGGAGGCTCGTTCCGGGGGGCTTCTCTCGGCAAGGCGAACGGGAACACCATGACCGGCAAGCTCCACCTCGCAATGACGGTTTCCATGCACCTGATCGGGGAGAAGCAGAACGTGGACCCCTCCACCCTCGCCTCCGCGAAGGGTTCGGGCTCGTCCTCGCTGCTCTCCATGGCGAAGCGGTTCCCCTCAATGAAGAAGACGCGCTCCCCCTACAGCGCATCCATGGCACGGGCCTCCCTCCCGGCGGCGCGAACGACTCCCTCCGTTTCGGCTCCTGCCATTACCCGTCCATATGTCCCCGCAGCAGAGCCCTCGGTGCAGTTGTACGTCCCGACGAAGTCCGGGGTGGTTCCGCGCGGCGAAGTGGCGCTCCAGGCGCTGTCGAAAGCGGGGGTTCCGCCGCCCGCCAGCGCGGTTTTCACCGTCAACGGCGAGCGAGTCTTCGTGACGAACTCCGCCCCGTATCGCTTCCTCTGGGACACGACAGACCTCCCCGCCGGGGTCTACACCCTGGGAGTGGAGGTGAACGGCGAACGGGGACAGGTCCTCTACCGGTCTCCGGCCCGGCGGGTGAAGGTGGCCCCGGCTCCCGCTGACGGGGAATCGCCGCGCATGACGGAAGCGGGGAAAGCTTACCGCTCCTGACCGCTTCCCGGAACCCCAGTAGCAATAGAATGGCGTATGAACAGGCGGCTCTCCTCTGCGGAGCCGCCTGTTTTTATGGCTCCATCGGGAAGAAAGTGGGTCTGATAGGGAGGTGGGGGGGGGGGGGGGGGGGGGGGGGGGGGGCGGCGGGGGGGGGGGGGGGGGGGGG
>JAHWJO010000232.1 GCA_019348365.1 Armatimonadota bacterium
CCACCAGCCAGTGATCCAGCGTCTCCGGCTCGGCTTGAAATACCGGAGAGATGGGGCCGTAGCTCACCGCGAACTCCGCCGGGGGCCCTGAAGAATCATTACGCGTGCTGCTGAAGAGATTCAGCTCGCCGTCCATGCGATGCGACATCGTCGCCGTGTAACAGGGCTGAAAGAAGAGCTGCCGCGCCGCCGCCGCGACCAGGGGCTGGGACACGTCGGCGCTGAAGAGGTAAATCCCCGGCTTCTGCTCCACCCGGACGCAGGTCCTGAGATTGAGTTGAAGGAAGCTGGAGGCGAACGGGATCGCGGGGACGCTGCGGAGGTGCGCGTTCGCCACGTCCAGCGCGACGATGCTCAACCATGCGCTCCCGTCGTAGGTCTCCAGCTCCAGCCCGTCCGGGAGGAGCGGTTCGATCCGCCCCGGATGTGTGGGCCAGTGGATGAACAGGACCCGGTTCCACTTCTGCTCCATCAGCCAGGGGCCTTCCGGCAGCGGCCAGGGCCGGTGGTCGAATTTATCGGTGATCTTCATCGTCGGTCGTCGGGCTCCTCCGGTGTCTCGCCATCTGCGCCGCCATCAGGATCGCGTCCGCCATACTCTCTGCCCGCGCGATCCCCTTCCCCGCGATTTCAAACGCCGTGCCGTGGTCCACGCTCGTGCGGATAATGGGAAGTCCGAGGCTGATGTTCACGCCGCGCACGCTGGTCCAGCGTCCGGTTTCGGGGTCCTGCTGGAAGCCGAGCGTCTTCACGGCCACATGGCCCTGGTCGTGGTACATCGCGAGCGCGCCGTCGAACTCCCCGGCGCGAGCGCGCGCGAAAAGCGTATCGCCGGGGTACGGCCCGTGGGCATCGATCTTCTCCCGGCGGGCGGCTTCCACGGCGGGGGCGATCTCGGCGGCGTCCTCCTCCCCGAACAGCCCGCCCTCGCCGGCGTGGGGATTGAGGCCGCAGACTCCGATTTTAGGGTTCCCGATTCCCAGGGCTTTCAACCCTTCGTGAAAGAGCTGAATCGAGCGGAGAATCCGATCTTTCTTCGCCAGGTCGCACGCCCGTCGAAGCGAGACGTGGGTGCTGTTGTGCGCCACCCTTAACCCCTCCGCCACCAGGAGCATTCGGGATTCCTTCGCGCCTGTAAGATGGGCAAGCAATTCCGTGTGGCCCGGAAAGGGGCAGCCGGCCCGCTGTAACGCCTCCTTGTTCACCGGGGCCGTCGCAATTCCGTCGAGCCGCCCCTCCAACGCCAGAGCCGTCGCCGCCTCGATGGCCGCGACCGCCGCTTTCCCCCCCTCCTCGCTCACCCGGCCGTACGGGAGCTCCTCCCCGGAGTCTCGCCGGATCTCCAGCAGCGGCGCGATGCTCGGATCGTCCGGGGCATCCTCCGGCGCACGTACGGGCCGTATCTCCAGCCGCGAACCCACGAGCGCCCTCGCCCGCTCGACCGAACCTTGGCCCCCCACAAGTATTGGGAGGCAATCCGCTCGCACTGTTGGGTCCTCCAGAGCTTTCAATGCGACTTCCGGCCCGATCCCCGCCGGGTCGCCCAGGGTAATGCCGATACGTGGTTTTGTCATAGATTCACTCATTCATCCTCTCATTCTTATGCATGCTTATGCATGCGGGTACGAGGGGAGTCCGGGGGAGGTCATCAGGAAAAACGGGGACGGCAACCCTATTTCTTGACGGTTACCTGCTCGTTAGCAATAACAACCGTGCCCACCGTCGTTTTAGCAAACGCCTGTGAAGGGTATCTTAGGTTAGGAACCAAACAGAACTTGTCGGGCCTCCTGATCTCCATCAGGTCCCATGGAGATATTCGATGAAAGACTTGACCTTCCCCGGTTACGGCGGAAGTAATCCGACTCCCCGATCCTCCGCCCGCGCCGGTACGCGGTCGCGACGGTTTCACTGGAACTGGCGATCCCTTCTGGGATACTTCTCCTTCGTCATGTTCCTCTGCGTGCTGGGGGTCGGTGCTGCAACGGCGGTCTGGTGCATCCGCGCCCTGAAGGGCTGGGAGCGGGACCTGGCCGCCATCGTCACGTACAAGCCGGGGCAGGCCACGTTCATCTACGCCTCCGACGGGAGCCTGCTCGCCCGTGTCGCAAAGGAGAACCGCGTCCACGTCCCCATCGACCGCATCCCGGTCGCGCTCCGGAACGCCACCGTCGCGACGGAGGACCGGCGGTTTTGGGAGCATTCCGGCGTGGACTTCCGGGGGATGGGCCGCGCGCTCTGGCGGGACATCCAGGCCCAGCGCGCGGCGGAAGGCGGTTCCACCCTCACGATGCAGCTCGTCCGCAACATCCAGCTCACCCCGGAGAAGACGCTGGAGCGTAAAGTCCGCGAGGCGTTCCTGGCGCTGAACCTGGAACGGGTCTACGAAAAGCCCCGGCTGCTGGAGATGTACCTGAACCAGGTCTTTTACGGCAGCGGGGCGTACGGCGTGGGCGCGGCGGCCCGCACCTACTTCAATAAGCCGGTGGGGAAGCTGACGGTCGCGCAGTCCGCGCTGCTCGCGACGCTGCCCCGCCGACCCACCGAGTACAGCCCCTACCGTGACCCGGAAGGCACGTTGAGCCGGAGGAACCGCCTCCTGAAAGAGATGGCGGCGCAGGGGTACCTCACTCCCAAACAGCTCAATGCGGCGTTGAAGGAGCCGCTGGGGGTCAAGTCGCGGGTGTACCCGTCCGTTAAAGCTCCCTATTTCGTGGATGCCGTGGTGGACCGCCTCGTGGAGATGTACGGCTCCGAGCAGGTCTACCAGGGCGGGCTACGGGTGTACACCACCGTCAACCCGAAGCTTCAGGCGCTGGCGGAAAAGGCACTGAAGCAGGGCGTTCACCGGCTGAGGGGACGTAACGTCACGCAGGGCGCGCTGGTCAGCATCGACCCGTTCACCCAGGAGGTCAAGGCGCTGGTCGGCGGGGTGGATTACAGGAAGTCCCCCTTCAACCGAGCACTGGCCCTGCGGCAGCCCGGTTCGGTCTTCAAGCCGTTCGTGTACGCCGCCGCCTTCGATGTGGGCATCTCGCCGCTGGACAAGATCACCGATGCGCCGTTCCGCCTCCGGGTCTGGAACGGCAAGCGGCTGCACGACAGGGCATGGAGCCCCAGGAACCACAACCGAAGTTTTGCCGGGAAGACCTCCATCAAGAATGCGTTCGCGCAGTCGATGAACGTCCCCGCCGTAAAACTGGCCCTGAGCGTGGGCGTCTCGCAGGTAGCGGACACCGCGAGAGCCTGCGGCATCCGGTCCCGCCTGCGGGAGCTTCCTTCCCTGGCGCTGGGCACGTCGGAGGTGACGCTGCTGGAGACCACCTCCTCCTACGGGACGTTCGCCACGATGGGGACCTGGACCGCACCGAAGCTCATCCGGCGGGTGGAAGACAGCAAAGGGACGGTGATGGACCGCTTCGACCAGTTCCCCTCGACGGTGATGGACGCGCTGACCGCTCAGAAAGTCGATTACATCCTCCGAACGGCGGTGATCGGCGGGACGGCCAGGATGGTGAACTCCCTCCCGAACGCTCGGGGCAAGACCGGCACCACCCAGGACGACAAGGATGCATGGTTCATCGGCTACACGCCGGAACTGGTGACGGGCGTCTGGCTCGGAAATGACCGGCCCTCGCGGATGTACCAGATCTGGGGAGGAACGGGCTGCGCTCCCATCTGGAAGAGCTTCATGTCTTCCGCCCTGAAGTCGTACCCCAAACGCCCGCCGATGATGACGTGGGTACCGCCCAAACCGACTCCCAAATCGAAACCCCAGGAGACGGACTTGATGGTCGCGAGCGATCCTGGCACACTCAAGGACTCGCCCGATCTCA
Organism: Armatimonadota bacterium; assembly: GCA_019348365.1. Lineage (GTDB taxonomy): Bacteria > Armatimonadota > DTGP01 > DTGP01 > JAHWJO01 > JAHWJO01. Next base: position 3,834 of record JAHWJO010000232.1, read on the forward strand.
TTGGCGAGACTCCCGCCCAGGAAGGGGCGGAATGGGAATCTTCCGCGATTCAGGAAGAGTTCTCACCGCCCGATTCGCAGTCCTTCATCAACGTCCTACCCGCGCGGGAAGAGAGCACTAACACCAGGAAAGTGCGGCTCTGCCCGGAAAGCGGTGAGCTTGCGGTAACGAACTGTCCTCACTCTTATCTTGAGACGGTGCTGACCGAGGAGCGCCTTGGGAACTGCTCGATTCACCGCTCAAAGGGAGAGGGCCGGATAGGACAACGCCGCGCATCGAGTTCCGAACGCTCGGTAGATACCTGGGAAGAGATGGCCTGGGGGTCTTCCGGACGGAGCGGGTAAACCGATCTGCGGCAGGAGGCGGGGGATCTCATTAGCAGCCTATCTCACTATCGAGGGCTTCGTTTGCGCTTGCCCCGGAGGGGGTAAAGAATATCGAGGTGACCCCTTGCTCACTCGATTGCAAAAATATGGAGTGATCCCCCTATTGAGGAGACCGTGAATGGACCGGACGGATACCAATACTACCCCTGTGACCCAGCAAGATCCTCATGCCACCTTCACCGGGGATGTCGTGCGGGTCGAAGACGACCCGGAAACCATGGAAGGAGCCACCCCTACCCACGCGGGTGACCTGGAAGTCAACAAGCTACTGGAAGAGGCGCAGGTCGTGGGAGGATCGGAAAACACCTCCCGGCCGGCGGGTGGCAACGCGGATTCGGAATTGAACCAGGAGACGCTGGATCGCGTTGCGAACACCGACACCGCCCAGGAAATGATGGAAAACGAAACTCCGGCGGCCCCCGGCCTTACCTCAACGTAATCGTCTCGAACGAAGTTCAATGGCCTCGGAGGCCATTGAACTTCGTGAGGTGACAGGAGGGAGAGGGGCGCAGAGGTCAGGGGAGATTCCCACCCGTCAAGAAGCAGGAAGGGTTGAGGAGATCAGAACTCGACCAATTTCGCGTTGATCATCCCTTCCTGCTCCGCCACCTGAGCGACCAGTTCCGGCGGAACGGGGTTGTCCACGTTGAGGATCATCACGGCCTCTTCGCCGCGCCCGGCGCGGCCCACGTGCATCCCCGCGATATTGATCCCGTTTTCCCCGAGCAGCGATCCCACGCGGCCCACGATCCCCGGCTTGTCGATGTGGCGGCTCATCAGGGCGTACCCCTGCGGCTCCACGTCCACCCGGTACCCGTCGATCTCGATGATCCGGATGTCCCGCTTCCCGAAGAGCGTGCCGGAGACGATATGGCGGCCCTTGTCGGTCTGGACCGTCACCCGGATGAGGCTCGCGTAGTCCTCGCTGATCGGAGTCTTGCTCTCCGTGACCTTGATCCCGCGCTGCTCGGCGAGGAGCGGCGCGTTGACGAACGTGACCGTGCCGCTGCCCAGCATCGGCTCCAGCAGGCCTTTCAAAAGCGAGCGAGTGATGGGGCCGATTTCATGCTCGGCGAGGTCCCCGGCGTACACCACGTCCACGCTCTCCACGCGGCCTTCGGCCCGCTGCACCTGGAGCCGCCCCACTTTCTCGGCGAGCTGGATGTACGGCTCGATGACGGAGAGCACTTCCGAGGGGATGAACGGCATATTGACGGCGCTGCGCGCGGGCTTGCCGTCCAGCACGTCCACGATCTGCTCGGCCACGTCCACCGCTACGCCGATCTGCGCCTCGCGGGTGGACGCGCCCAGATGCGGCGTGAGGATGAGGCGGGGGCACGCGATGAGCGGGCTTTCCGGCGGCAGCGGCTCCTCCTTGAACACGTCCAGCGCCGCCCCGGCGAGCTTCCCGGCGTTCAGCGCTTCCACCAGGTCGTCCTCGCAGATAAGGCCGCCCCGCGCCGCGTTGATCAGGTACGCCGTCGGCTTCATCTTCTCGAACCGCTCTTTGCAAAGGAGCCGCTGCGTGTCTTTCGTCAGAGGCATGTGGAGCGTGATGAAATCGGCGCGTTCGAGGAGCGGGTCGAGCTCGTCGATCTCGACCCCCAGCCGGTCCGCCTGCTGCCGGGTGATGAACGGGTCGTAGGCGATGACCCGCATCTCGAACGCGCGGGCGCGCTTCGCCACTTCCCGGCCGATCTTCCCCAGGCCGATGATGCCGATGGTCTTGCTGTACAGCTCCACCCCCACGAACTGCGACCGCTTCCACTCCCCGGCGCGGAGGGACGCGACGGCGTCGGGAACGTTGCGGGCCAGCGCGAGGAGGAGCGACCAGGTGTGCTCGCACGCGGCGATGGTGTTCCCTTCCGGGGAGTTCAGCACGACGATGCCCCGCTGCGTGGCGGCGGACACATCGATATTGTCCACCCCCACCCCCGCGCGCCCGATCACCCGAAGCTGCTTCGCTGCGTCGAGGATCTCCGCCGTCACTTTCGTCTCGCTGCGGACGATCAGCCCTTCGGCTTCGGCGATCCGCTCCTTCAGCTCGTCGAGGGGGAGGCTCTTCGCGGCGTCCACTTCGAGTCCGGCGGCCCGGAGCGTCTCGATCCCCTCCTTGGCGACGGGGTCGGCGATGAGTACCTTCTTCACGCCGCGTTCTCCTTCCGGTCCAGCTCTTGGGTGAGGGTAGCGACCGCCTTGCCGGGCTCGACGGGGTGGCCGAGGTCCGCCAGGACGCGCTCCAGCGCGGCGAACGTCACCGCGAGGTCGGGCGGGGTGATGTACCCGAGGTGCCCGATGCGGAAGATCTGGCCCTGGAGCTTCCCCTGCCCTCCCGCGAGGGTGATGCCGTACTCCTCCCGCATCCGCTTGCTGATCGCCTTGATCTCGACGCCTTCGGGGGCGCGGATAGCCGTGACCGCCGGGCTGAAGTGGTCGCCGGCGAGGAGCGGAAGGTTCAGTGCCTGGGCGGCCATGCGGGTGGCGCGGCCCATCCGGGCATGCCGCGCGAAGCTGTTCTCCAGCCCTTCCTCCAGGATGGCGCGGAGGGTGAGCCGGAGGCCGAAATAGAGCGTGAGCGCGGGGGTGTACGGCGTCTGCTTCTTCTCGTGGCTCTTGAGCATCTTCGTCCAGTCGAAGTAGAACCGGGGCATCTTCGCGGCCTTGTGGGCATCGAGGGCGGCTTGATTGACGGCGACGAAGGTGAGGCCCGGCGGGATCATGAACGCCTTCTGGGAGCCCGCCACCACCACGTCACAGCCGAGGTCGTCCATCGGCAGGTCCGCCGCGATGAGTCCGCTGATTGCGTCGATCATTAGGAGCGCGCCGTGCTCCTTCACGATGGGGGCGAGGGTGAAGAGGTCGTTGAGGACGCCCGTGCTCGTCTCGTTGAGGGTGAGGAGGACCGCCTTATAGTGACCCTGCCTGAGGGCATCCCGCACCGTATCGGGGTCCGCCGCCTGTCCCCATTCGAAGCCGAGGCGGGTGACCTCCGCGCCGTACGCCTGGGCGATCTCCGCCCACCGGTCGCCGAACGCGCCGATGCTGGCGGAGAGCACCCGGTCCCCCGGCGAGAGGGTGTTCACGACGGCGGATTCGAGGCCGCCCGTCCCGGCGGCGGGGAAGATCATCACCTCGCCGGAGGTCTG
>JAHWJO010000678.1 GCA_019348365.1 Armatimonadota bacterium
TTGCCGGGAAGCTCCGCTTCCCCTTACCCACCTGATTCAGCGAAGAACCAGTTTTTTGAGTATCAGAGTGATATCAGGATTTTAGATCGACGATGCGGGTGATAAGCGGAAGGGATAGTGTCTTTTCCGCTTCATCCTGGCGGAAAGCGAGGAGAGAATGATACGAATCCCGGCGCGGGACATCATCCTGGAACAGGGGACGCTCAACAGGATCGCGCAGGAGCACCTGCCGAAGACGGAAACTTTGAGAAGCCTCAACCTAGAGTTACTGCCGGGCCTCATCCGGCTGCACATCGATGGGACCCTGCCGCTCGTGGGCAACCGCACGGTGGTGGCCGACCTGTCCGTGTCGCTACAGGGAAACGAGTTGTGGCTGCGGCTGGAGAAAACGAACGTGCCGCTCATCCCCAAGGCGGCTATCGTCAGTATCGTGGCATCTCAGGCGAACATCAACGGACTTCGTGCGGAGGGGGCATCACTCGTTCTGAACATGGTGGAAGCGTTCGCCTATTACGAGCTGCAAACGCAGGTCAACACGGTGCATGTGGAACAGGGGAGCATGCGAGTCATCTGCCTCATCCCGTCTAACGGGTGAGAGAGGGACAAGCCTCACGAGAAATGAAGCGTCAGGCGAGGACCAGCTCCTCTTCGCGTTTCCACTCGACGAGGGTCCCGTCGTCCGAAAGGCTGAGATCCCCGCCGAGAGCGGTCATGATCAGGAGACCGTAGCCGCTCTGCCGGTGATGATTGGTAATGAACTTCGTCAGCCCGTCGGCGGTCACCGGAGGGCCGTAATTACAAACCCGGAAATTCGTGGCATGAAGGCTCACGTCGGCCCGCTTGTGCTCGGTATGATGGAGGACGTTATCCGAAGCTTCTCCGAATACCATCTCCGCATCCGGACCGAACCATCGCCGGATGAGCCGGCGTACCCGCCGAACCTGTTCTTTATTCGTGGTGTCCAGTACGATTTGAGCCATAAAATCGGCCTTTCCATCTCAGGTGGGCATTCCAGCCCACTAAACAACCGTTATGCAGCAAGTGCTTTTTCCGGCCTGAGCGTGCAAGGGTTCTGAGGATTTCCGCGTCCATTGGATTTGCCGGACCCCCTGCGGAACAGGCTCTCCACCCCCGAAACAAGCGGCTCATTCTTCTCTTTCCCTTTTCTTGCACAGATTATAACTTCCCTACCCGACAACTCTGACACTTTAGGGGACCGATTAGACGGTGTTGCGGTCCTTCTACATACCCTCTGCCGGCTCAGATGCCCCTTCTCTACGCTGATTAGGGTGAAGGGGCGGCTCATCACTCGTATTGGCACAGAGCACGAGAAGCGATGCGACAGCCAATCCGATCTGGACCCGGTCATCCTCCGGCGTGTGTCCCATGGAATGAAGCCAGGGTTCCGGATAGGGGCCATGGGTCGGGAAGAACTCCCGATCGGGTTCGCTCCAGCCGAGCATCGTGGGCAGGTGCTCCATATCCGGGGTGATCCCCCCGAGCGCACCCATGCATTCCGGCGAAGCCCACCCGAACCGCAGGCCCAGCAGGGTCAGGGCAGCGGCGACGAGGGGCGCGTCTATTTTCAGGGGGTGCTCCCGGTGGGGGAGCACGTCGCCCAGGGCGTGGGAGGCGACCCCGACGAGATAGGAAGCCGGGCGATTCTGCACGATCCGGCCCAGCGCCGCGCCGAACAAAGCATGGGTGAAGAGCATCATAATAGCGAGGAAGCTCCTTCCAATCCAACTCGGACGAAAAGATTTCTGGAGGGCTGGTGGGAATGCAGGGTCTCGCTGTCCGGCGGATCGCCTGCCCCTCAGGCGGCGAGGGAGATTCCGCCCGCGACACATTATGAAGGAGCCGCCCCCGAACGAAAAGAGCGGTCCGGCTGACTTCCAGCCGGACCGCTCATGAAGCTGTAGAAAACGTCGGGTTCCGATGAGGGGAAAACCTGCCAGGATCGGCGCCCTACTTTTTGGTGACGTACTTCTCCGGGTCCTTCTCGAAGGTGGACTTACACCCGGCGCAGCAGAAGTAGTAGGTCTTGCCGTTGTGGGTGCTGGTGCCCGCCGCCGCCTCTTTGGAAGCAGATCGG
>JAHWJO010000233.1 GCA_019348365.1 Armatimonadota bacterium
GGTCAGGTTCCGTACGCTCCCGTCGGCGAACAGCACGTTATACCCCCATCTGTGAGCGTCCCGGGTGTCGTCCTCTTCGCGGGGGGGGCGGGAGAAGCGGGTGTGCCAGTACCCGGTGCCGTCCATGAGCACGTTGATCTTGCTCGGCTCGCGCAGGCTCGTCATCGGCTTCTGGAGGAGGGCCAATTCCGTACGGTAGCCGTAGCTCATCCCGAACGCTTCGTACAGCGTCATGCCCCCCGTATCCGCGCCGGAGATGATGTTCCCGACCATGGTGAAGTTCATCCCGTTGTCCGCCGGGCAGCGCCAGACCTCCGGGCTCGTTACCTGGCGTGAGAGGACTTTCGGGAGCATCCGCCCGGCTTTCTCGAGCGCCTCCACCTGATTGTAGGCATCCTCCTTGAGGGTGGCATGCCAGCGCCAGAACTCGATGTTGTGCTTGTCCGCGAAGTCGATCCCGTACGGGAAGAGATCGTCCCACTCCTGGCCGTAGAGCTGGATGCCGGTCCCGATCTGCTTCAGGTTGGAGATGCACCCGGTGCCGTAGGCGGCGCGGCGGGCGGTCGCCAGGGCGGGGAAGAGCAGCGCGGAGAGGATCGCGATGATGCCGATGACGACGAGCAGCTCCACCAGGGTGAAGCCGGAAAGGCTCCTGCCGGCGAAACGGTCATGGGAACGGGAGAACCGATTTCTCCTCGCAGACAGCGGGGGACGGGTTCGATGAGCGCGAAACATCAGATACCTCGATTACTTACGTTTTATGGCACTATCAAGTTATGGCACTATCAAGTTATGGCACTATCAAGTTATGGCACTATCAAGAAATGTGTGGGTGATCATCGACCATCCGGCGTTGAAACACCGGCAACACCCCCGGCTCTATACCGCCCGGCGTTAAAACACCGGGCGGTCACAAGTGGGCCCACTTTTTAACCATGGCGTTCTTTACCGACATGACTTCTACGCGGAGATCGCCTGCCGCCTAACGCAGCCGAAGACCGGCCCTTCCTCTCGTTAGAGTCGTGCATGAATCCGGGAGGTGTCGCGGCGATACGCATGTAAGTTACATGCATGATATAACATCTCCTCCGACAAGGCCAGAAGCCTCCGGATTGCCCGGAACCGTTTCAAGCGCCGAAGACCCCTGGTAGAGAGGACCGTACAACGAAGATGATCTTGTGTCTGCGGAAGGGTTTTGCTATCCTCAAAGCACGCAAAGCTGCAACGGGCTGCTTTGTATCCCCCTCTCCTCATATCCGCATGACCCATGTCCACCCGACATGTTCCCGATGCATGGTAGGATGCATGGGAGACAGAAGACTGTAGTCTGAAGAAAGATCGCTACACACGCCCGCTCCCGTGATGCCCGTGATGACCGACGCGCATCGAAACGATCTCCGCTTTGGAGGACCCGCCGATTCCGCCGCGCCCCCCTCTCCATCCCACCTCTGAGAACCCCGGCTCGCTGGAGAGCCTCATCCCGCAACTCCACGAGCGATTCCCCGGCGTGCCCCTCACCGCCCTCGGCCAGACCATCTTCTGGGACGAGCCGATGAAGGCGGTCCTCCTCGGCGCTCTCCACGCTCATGCGCCCGGAACCCCGCTCCATCTCAGCGTCATGGACACCGATTACTTCGCCAAGCCGCCGCTGGAGACCGAAGGGCACGGCGAGTACGTCCTCCTCGCCCACAACGACACGACGACGAAAGACCTCTGGATCGCGACGGGAGAGCTGTCACGCCTCTTCGGGTGTGAGACGGTCCCCACCCGCGAGATGTTCCGCGAGCACGGCATCCAGCTGGAGCGGGTGGCGCGGGAGTGGAACGAGCCTCGCCTGCGCTTTCTCGACCGGGTGACGGAAGCCTGGGGGTGGCGCGGCATGGCCTTCACGGGCTCCCGCCGGACCCTCGCCGGGGAGATCCCGCTTTCCGGCGCGCTGCCCACCCTCCTCGATCACCTCCGGTGGGGATTCTCGGCGACGGCGGACGCGCTGGCGGAGCCGGAGTCCCGCGCGCTGGCTCACGCTGTCGGCGAGGGCTGGCTTCGATCCGTTCGGGAGTACGCCGCCGCCCACCCCGACGCCTCCCTCACCGATCTCTACCGCTACCTCCTCCCCCTGTTCACCGCCTCGCTTCAGAAATGTCTGCCGGAAGAGCAGGCGAACCTGGAGGTCGGCGGCTCGCTGGAGGAGTTCCGCTTCAACCGGGAGACGGCGGGGCAGCCGCAGTTCGAACTGCTGGACCTCTTCCTCCGTCCCGAAACGGCAGTCGCCGCGAAGGAATCCTACGACGATGCCGTGCGGGGCTCGGACATCTACACCCTCGACCGGTTCTCCATGGGCGCGATCCCGTTTGATCTTGTCATTCCGGGCCGGGGCCGGGGCACGATCCGCATCATCCCCGAGCGGGTCATCATTGAGACGGAGGAGCGGATCTACCTCCGCATCACCGAGCCGATCCGCAGCGTCCACGACCTCGCCGAGGCGGTGGAGCGCAATCTGGGTACGCGGGTGTCGGTGGTGGGGAAGGCGCTCACTCTGATCGCCATGCTCGCCCGGTGCGGCCTCGTCGTGCTGAACGAGACCGGGTCCACGTACGTCTGGCGCACCCGGAATATGATCGAAGGACTGTGCGACCGGGGCGTTCGGTTCGCGCTGTACCCCATCGTGCGGCTTCGCTTCCCGACGTGGGAGAGCATCGCCGTGACGGGCGAAACGCTCCGCCTCCCCGGCCATCTGGCGAAGGCGTTCGGGAAAGAGGCCGTGACGGCTGCCGAGTTCTCGGAGCGGTGGCGGGAGGTCTGCGCCGAGCAGCGGGCGATCCTCGATGATGCGGCCCGGTCCATCGGACCCCGCGAGACGATGGCGTTCCTGGCGAGGCGGGGCGGCCCCGAATGGGCGGAGCGCCGGCAAGCGTACGACCGGGCGCAGGAGACGCTGCTTTCCCTTCGCGCCCGGCTGGAAGAGATCAAGGCGGAAGCCGGGCGTTTGGGGGAAGAAGTGAAGGCGTTGAAAGCCGGTAGCGAGGCGCTCGCTCATGAGAAAGGAGAGGATTACCGGCGGCGCGTCCGGCCCCTCCGGGAACAGCTCAAGGACATCGGGGTGATGCCGCCGATCACGCTCGCCGAGCTGGAGGAGCGATCCGAGGGCGAGGGATTCGGCGTGCATCCCCTGACGGGCCAGCCGGTGCAACCGAATGACCCTGCCGCCGCAGCGAAGCTTCTGGAACGGCTTTGGGAGGAGATGGAGCGGCGCGGCGCGTTCGATGAGCGGTGGGAGGCGCTGCGCCAGTCCCTCCACGACTGCGAGCACCGGATGCGGGAGCTGGACCGCCGGCGCGCCGCGCTTCTCCGGGAGGAGTCGGTTCAGGAATCCCGCCGCCGCACGGAAGAGCTGTACGCGCAGGCGCAGGCCGCGAAGCTGGAGATCGTGCGGGATGCGTTCCTGGCGGCGGAGGGCCTGGAGCACACGGAACACCGGCCGTCGGCGTGGTGGCTGCTGCTGCTCGACCCTGACGGGGGCTGGTTCCGCGAGATCCGAGCGCACACCGGAGCGTACCTGGAGCCGTTGAGCTGTTGCCTGCCCCCCGCTATAAAACGAAGCTGAAGGGACCCGGAAGACGCGCGAACCAACGAACTCAATCTGTATCAGGACTTACGCAGAGACTCTCTTCCATGCCCATCCGACTCCCATCCATGTCATTCCGAGCGAAGCGAGGAATCTGACTCCGAGGACGAGAGACTCTCTCCTGTACGATAGCCTCTCTCATAGGCCGAATGACTCTCTCCCGTACGGTCAGATCCCTCGGCTTCGCTCGGGATGACATGGAAGGGAGTCGGGATGACATGCAAGTACTTATGGGGAGGGCGGAAGAGATACCATTTGCGTAAGTCCTGTATATGTTGAACCTGTCATTCTGAGCGAAGCGAAGAATCTGGGTTTCCTACGACTTTCTAAACGCAGATTCTTCGCTTCGCTCAGAATGCCACAGGAGAGAGTCCGTCCAGGATGGCAACGAAGGGAAACGATTGCTTATCTCCTCTATGGAGCGATGCAAGAGGTCGATGAGAGGTCCCGGCGCCGGACACCCCTCAGCCGGATCGGCCCATGCGCGCCAGAATCCACGGGACCGCCGCCTCCAGCGTCGGCGAGACGTGATCGGGTTTCACCTGCCAGCTCTCCCACACGGGGCCGTCATCCGGCTTCACTTTCCCGGTGAGCGTCAGCACCGTCGCGGCGCAGCCCGCCGCCGCCGCCGCTTCGAGGTCGCGCTTCGAGTCCCCGACCATCACGGACCGGGACAGGTCGAGATGCAGGTCGCGGGCGGCTTGGAGGAGGAGGCCGGGGAGGGGCTTGCGGCAGTCGCAGCCATCCTCCGGGCTGTGGGGGCAGTGGTAGATGCCCGCGATGCGCCCGCCCTCCGCTTCCACCGCCTCTTTCAGCCGGTGCATCATCGCGTCCGCCGTGGCTTCGGGGAGGTATCCCCGCGCGATGCCGCTCTGATTGGAGGCGATGACGACCGGCAGTCCCGCCCGGGAAAGCCGCGCCGCCGCGCGCACGGCCTGGGGGTACAGCTCGAACTCCTCCAGCGTCCTGACGAACTCCTCGCGGTCCCGGTTCAGCACCCCGTCCCGATCCAGAAACACGGCAGGGCGGAGGAAAGAGGGTTTTTCCGGTCGATCACTCATGGGTTTCCTTCAGGCTCAGAGCCCAACGCTCAGAGCCCAACGCTCAAAGCCAGTGGCGCCGCTTGAAGTAGAGGATCAATCCCCCACCCAGGGTGAACATCGCGCCCAGCGCCCCCGCGTATCCCCAGCGCCAGTCCAGCTCGGGCATATATTTAAAGTTCATCCCGTAGATGCCCGCGATGAGGCTCGCGGTCATCAGGATGATGCTCCAGGCGGTGAGGGTCTGCATGGTGATATTGAGGCGGTTGGCGGCGTTGGAGAGCCGGTTGGACGAGACGGAGACGTAGAGATCCAATGCCCCCGAGAGCAGGTCCCGGTGGGTGTCGAGGCTGTCCAGCACCCGCACGACGTGGTCGTAGAGATCCTGGAAGTAGATCATCATCCCCTCGGAGAAGAGAGGGAGTTCCCGCCGGAGGAGCACGTTCAACACGTCGCGCTCCGGGGCCACCGCCCGCCGCAGGTAGATCAGCTGGCGCTTGAGGTGGAAGATCTTATCGAGGTCCGCCGGCCGTCCCTCTTTCAGGACGTGATCCTCGATGCTCTCCACGGCATCCGACAGTTGGTCGATGAGCGGAAAATAATCATCGATCAGAACGTCGAGCAGGGCGTACAGGGCCACGCCGATCTCGCACTCCATCTCCTCGATATTGCGCTCCCACAGCTCCATCGCTTCCCGGATTTCGGGGAAAGGCTGAACGTGCAGCGTCACGAGGTAATTCGTCCCCACGAAGAGCGTCAGGGGGCGGTCGACGAGGGTGAGCGCGTCCCCGGCAAAGCCGAGGGCGAAGACGACGATGGAGTACATCTCGCGGTACCGGTCGATCCGGGAGCGCTCCTGCGGGGAGTTGTAATCCTCCATCGCGATGGGGTGGACGTGGAACTGCGCCTGTACCCACTGCAACTCCTCCGGCGACGGGTCTTCCGCATCGACCCAGAGGAGACACGCCTCGCGCTCCAGGAGCGGCTTCACCTCCTGCGGATAGCCGAGAGTCTCGAACCCCGTTCCTTTACGATACATCCAGATCTGGACCAATCGTCCCCCCGTCCGCCATTCCGAAGCGTCCCTTGCGAGACATGTGAGATGAGAGTCAAGAACGATGCATAATGAGAAGAGTCGTCAGCGACCCGATGGGAACGGATCTACTCTATCCTCTCTTTATTCCCTCTCCGTTCCCTTTTCCCGCAGAGACGCACGAGGATCGCTGAGGACGGATCGAATCGGCAGCAAAGGAGCTTTTACCCGTGGAAGATGTTCTCTCCCTGGAAGATTTCACCCCCCGCCAGATTGTAGCGGAACTGGATAAATATATCGTCGGACAGGGGGCGGCCAAGCGGGCCGTCGCCATCGCGCTGCGGAACCGGTACCGCCGGGGCCGCCTTCAGGAGGAGATGCGCGACGAAGTGATTCCCAAGAACATCCTGATGATCGGGCCGACGGGGGTGGGGAAGACCGAGATCGCCCGGCGGATCGCGCGGCTGGCGAAAGCGCCGTTCGTCAAGGTGGAGGCGAGCAAATTCACCGAAGTCGGGTACGTGGGCCGAGACGTGGATTCGATCATCCGCGACCTGATGCAGACGGCGGTCCGGATGGTGGAATCGGAGCGGATGGAGGCGGTGTCCGACCGCGCCGAAGAGCTCGCCGTCGAGCGCATCGTGGACCGGCTGCTCCATCCCGCGCCCCCGGAGTCGGGAGACGGGCGGCCGGGGGGGAACCCCTGGGAGATGGCGTTCGGATCGATGGGGCAGCTTTTCATCAAGGGGCAGGTGCCGCGCCCCGGCGGGGTGGAAGCGCCGCCTCCTCCGCCACAGCCCTCCGCATCGCCGGAAGAGGGCGAGCGCCGCGCCGGCCTCCGGAGGAAGGTCCTCAGCGGCGAGATAGACGAGGAGACGGTCGAGGTGGAGGTGGAGTCCGCCGCGTCGCCCGCCGCCGGGGGGTTCGGACCGGGCGGCATGGAAGAGATGATGATGAACGTGCAGGACGCGCTCGGCGGGATGATCCCCAAGCCGAAGAAGCGCCGCCGCATGACGGTGAAGGAGGCGAAGAAGGCCCTCGCGGCGGAGGAGGCCCGGAAGCTGGTGGAGACGGAGGACGTGACGAGCGAGGCGCTGCGGCGGGTGGAACAGCGCGGGATCGTCTTTCTGGACGAGATCGATAAGATCGCGGGGGGGCACGGCCGGGAAGGGCGCGGTGGGCCGGACGTTTCCCGCGAAGGGGTGCAGCGGGACCTCCTGCCGATCATCGAGGGCTCGACGGTGAACACCCGCTACGGCCCCGTGAAGACCGATTACATCCTCTTCGTCGCCGCCGGGGCGTTCCACGTCAGCAAGCCTTCTGACCTGATCCCCGAGCTTCAGGGCCGCCTCCCCCTGCGGGTGGAGCTGGAGGCGCTGGGGCAGGCGGACTTCATCCGGATCCTGACCGAGCCGGAAGGCGCGCTCACCAAGCAGTACAAAGCCCTGATGGCGACCGAGGGGGTGGAACTGGAGTTCACGGAAGAGGGGATCGCGGAGATCGCGCAGGTGGCGCAGACGGCGAACGAGCAGGCGGAGAACATCGGGGCGCGGCGGCTGCACACGGTGATGGAGCGGCTGCTGGAGGAGGTGAGCTTCAACGCGAGCGAGATGGAGGGAGTGGCGGTGACGGTGGACGCGGCGTTCGT
>JAHWJO010000234.1 GCA_019348365.1 Armatimonadota bacterium
CGATGGCCGAATCCGAGCACGTGAAGTACCTGAAGGACGGCCTCCGCGCGGTGGCCCTCGCCCTCGCCCGCGCGGTGTCCGGCGGGGCGACCTCGGGCAACATCGCGATCGCTCCCGGCTTCCGGGCGGCGACCCCCACGACCTCGCGCAGGTGCGGGAGCGGGACGATGGCGGTGGGCGAGGCGCTCGACGGCATCCGGCGCGGGCACATGGACGTGGCGCTCGCGGGCGGGGCGGAATGCCCCCTCGCGCCCCTGAGCTACGGCGCGTTCAGCACGATCCGCGCGATGTCCACCCGCAACGACGACCCGCAGACGGCCTGCCGCCCCTTCGACGCGGAGCGGGACGGCTTCGTGATGGCGGAAGGGGCCGCCGTTCTGCTGCTGGAGGAGAAGGGACACGCTATCCGGCGCGGCGCGGAGATCTACTGCGAGCTGCGGGGCTTCAGCCGCACCTGCGACGCCCATCATATGACCGCGCCACTCCCCACCGCCGAGCAGTCGAGCCGGTGCATGCGGCTGGCCCTGGCGGATGCGGGGATGGCCCCGGACGAAATCAACGCCCTGAACGCGCACGGCAGCTCCACCCCGCTGAACGACAAGACCGAGACGCTGGCGATCAAAACGGTGTTCGGGGAGCGCGCGGGAGAGATTCCGGTGAGCGCGACGAAATCGATGCACGGTCATGCCCTGGGGGCATCGGGGGCGATGGAGGCGGCGATCTCGTGCCTGTCGTTCCGGCATGGCCGCGTGCCCGCCACCCTCAACCGGCGCACCCCCGACCCGGAGTGCGACCTAGATTACGTGACGGAAGGGACGCGGGAGCACCGGGTGGAGGGGCTGCTGTCGAACTCGTTCGGGTTCGGGGGGATCAACGCCTGCCTGGTTTTCCGGCGGGCGGAATGAGTGAGACCTGTCGCTCAATCTCAACGGAGATCTACAAGATGGATTTGATAGGGAGTCCGGGCACGCGGAAGAGCGGTTTTCCGGGTTTCTCCGTCGTGACGAATTCATCCACGCTTGCTTTCAGCGCCGCCGCCGCATGGAGCGCATCCAGCGCGGACAATCCCGATCCCTGGGCTTGCCGGTACGCCTCTTCATGTAGGGAATCCAAAGGTTCGGCCCAGATGCGGACGCGAGCGAAAAAGCCTTCATACACCCGGATTTCTTCCGATCTTTTGTAGTAGAGGGCTTTCGGCAGGACTTCGAGCTTAAGATAGATGCTGGAGACGAATTCCCGGTCGGGATCGTCCAGGATCTTCAAGGCCCGCAAGGCGATCAGATCGCCCCCGCGCGCCGCCGCAATGAGAACGCCGGCATCAGTGAAGGACCGGATTTTAGTCCTCATCCCTGAGTCCGCGCCGCTCGGCGATCTCTTTCAGAAGCTCCTCTTCGTTCAGGAACGGCTCGCCGGAAGCTTTCATCTTTTCGCGGGCTTCCAGAATCAGCCGTCCGAGAGGGGTCTTCGGCTCATAGGTGGAGAGCACATCTTCTTCTCTGGTGGGGGTCGTTTTCAGTTCCATGGCTCCGCCTTTCGATGATCATGGGATGATTACAGTATACCCGCTACCCACCCGAAAGCGAGCATGGAACTTCCGTTCCACTCTCGTTTCTACAATAGAGTGATGTATCGCCAGTCCCCCCTCATCAACTCAGACACGGACGAGAAGCTGGCCTCCCTCGAAGGGATCGTGGACCGAGTGACTTTCCACTCCGAGGAGAGCGGCTACAGCGTGCTGCGCCTCCTCACCCGCGAGCAGCCCGAACCCGTCACCGTCGTCGGGGGCTTCCCCAACCCCAACGCCGGGGAGTCGCTGCTGCTGTTCGGGCGGTGGACCCAGCACCCGAAGTTCGGGCCGCAGTTCCAGGCCGAGCGGTTCCAGGTGAAGCAGCCCGCCACGGTGTTCGCCATCCAGAAGTACCTGGGCAGCGGCCTCATCAAGGGCGTGGGGCCGGTCATGGCGAAGCGGCTCGTCGCGCAGTTCGGGGAGGACACCCTGCGGGTCATCGAGGAGGAGCCGGAGCGGCTCGTCGAGGCCGAGGGGATCGGCAAGAAGCGCGTGGAGTTGATCACCCGCGCCTGGAGCGAGCAGAAGGAGATCCAGAACATCATGCTCTTCCTCCAGGGGCACGGGGTCTCCGCCACGTACGCCGTCAAGATCTACAAGGCGTACGGCGACCGCGCCATCGAGCAGGTGACCGAGAACCCGTACCGGCTCGCGGAGGACATCTGGGGCATCGGGTTCAAGACGGCGGACAAGATCGCGCAGGCGCTCGGCCTCGCGGCGGACGCCCCCGCGCGCCTCGAAGCCGGAGAGATGTACGCCCTGACCCAGGCGCAG
This sequence comes from Armatimonadota bacterium, assembly GCA_019348365.1. Lineage (GTDB taxonomy): Bacteria > Armatimonadota > DTGP01 > DTGP01 > JAHWJO01 > JAHWJO01. The sequence continues at coordinate 2,342 of JAHWJO010000234.1, forward strand.
GACGCGGGGCACTGCTACCTCCCCAGAGAAACGATGATCCGCACGGCGGCGGAATTGCTGGGGGTGGACCCCGACGTGCTGGAAGCGCCCCTTTCCCGGCTCGTGGAGGAGGGGAAGGTCGTCGCGGAGGCACTGGAGGACGGCTCCGAGGCCTTGTTCCACCCCGCGCTCTACCACACGGAGGTCGGGATTGCGGGTCTGTTGGGCCGGCTGCTGCGGGAGGGCGTGAGGGATGACCTCACGCCGGATCGGGCGGCGGCGGGCGTGGCGAAGATCGCCGAGCGGGAGGGGATCGCGCTCTCGGAGGAGCAGCAGGAGGCCGTGGTGAAGGGGCTGCTGGAGCGGGTCCTCGTCATCACCGGCGGCCCTGGCGTAGGGAAGACCACGACGACTCGCACCCTTGTTCAGGCGCTGCGGTTCCGCAAACGCCGGGTCGTGCTGGCGAGTCCCACGGGCCGCGCCGCGAAGCGCCTCTCCGAAGTCGTGGGCGCGGAGGCGAAGACCCTCCATCGGCTGCTGGAATTCGACCCGTCCAATATGGGGTTCAAGCACAACGCCGATGCCCCGCTCGACCTCGACACGCTCATCGTGGACGAGGCGAGCATGCTCGACGCGAACCTTTTCTATCAATTATTGAAGGCGCTGCCCGGCCATGCCCAGCTCATCCTCGTGGGGGACGTGGACCAACTCCCCTCGGTGGGCGCGGGGAACGTGCTGCGGGACCTCATCGAGAGCGGGGTCTTGCCGGTGGCGCGGCTGACGCAGGTGTTCCGGCAGGCCGCCTCCAGCCTCATCATCACGAACGCGCACCGGATCAACGCCGGGGAGATGCCGGTGCTCGTGCCGCCCGCGCAGCGCGGCGAGGCCGACTGCCTCTTCATCGAAGCGGAGGAGCCGGAGGAAGTGGCAAGCATGATCGCCGGGGTGGTCAGCCGGAGCCTGACGCGCCTCGGCTTCCCCCCGAAGAGCGCGCAGGTCCTCTGCCCGATGAACCGGGGGACGGTGGGCGCGGGGAACCTCAACCGGGTGCTCCAAGAGACCCTGAACCCCGCCCGGAACGGCGCGCCGGAGGTCACCCGGATGGGCCGCACCTTCCGCTCGGGCGACCGCGTGATCCAGCTTCGCAACAACTACGACAAAGAGGTGTTCAACGGGGAGATCGGCGAGGTGGCGGGGATCGACATGGAGGACCAGAAGATCGCGGTCGCTTTCCCCGAAGCGCGGGTAAGCTACGAGTTCAGCGAGTTGGACGAGCTTCAACTGGCGTATGGACTGAGCATCCACAAAGCGCAAGGCTCCGAGTACCCCGCCGTCGTGCTGCCGGTGCATACGCAACACTACACCATGCTCGCGAAGAACCTCCTCTACACCGCGCTCACCCGTGCGAAACGGATGGTGGTGATGGTGGGGACGCGGAAGGCCATCGGGATGGCGGTGCGGAACGCGGAGGTCAGCCGCCGCAACACCCGGCTCCAGGCGCGATTGCGGGAAGCTTACGAAGGAAAAAGGGAAAAGTAAAAAGTTAAAAAGAGCACCTGGCAAGAGACGGAAGGTGACCTCTACGGACAATTGTGTTATGAATCATTAGGATAAGGAAGCCGATGGTGGCCGACGCGATTTTGAGCCATCCTGTATCTCCCTTTTTCCGGATCTATTAGGAATCGAGTCCACCAGGACCGCCCGGTGATGAATCACCGGGCGGTCCTGGCCGATGTGACTACGCCGGGCGGTGGATGATCACCCATACATTTCCCGACCGCGCTTTTCTACTTTTAACTTTTGCCTTTTCACTTTTTACTTTGGATTTTTCATGGGTCTGATCCGCTGCCTTCTCGCCCTCGCCGTCGTCCTCTCCCACACCACGCCGATCTTCGGGGTGCGGCTGGTGGACGGCAGCCTCGCGGTTCAGGCCTTTTATATGATCTCCGGCTTCTATATGACGCTCATCCTGAATGAGAAGTACCTGCCGGAGAACTCCACCTACGGCCTGTTCCTCCGCAGCCGTCTCCTGCGGCTGTTCCCCATCTACTGGCTCGTGCTGACGGCGACCCTCATCGTTCAGGGGTTGTGGCCCGCCACGATCCCCCCGCGCGAGGAGATCCTGGGCAGCCTGGGCTACTGGAAAGAGTACGCCTCGACACTGAGTCCCCTCTCGCTGCTCTACCTCGGGCTGACCAACGTCTTCCTGATTGGGCAGGACTCGTTGATGTACCTGAAGCTGAACCTCCCGACGGGATCGCTCGCCTATGCCGGGCCGCCGAATGCCGAAGCGGTGCACGCCTTCCGGTTCCTGCTCGTGCCGCAGGCGTGGACCCTCGCCATCGAGTTGATGTTCTACCTCCTCGCGCCGTTTCTGGTCCGGCGGAGCGTGAAGACGCTGCTCGTCCTGATCGGCCTGAGCGTGGCCCTGCGGCTGGTCCTGCGGTTCCAGTTCGGTTTGACGTATGACCCCTGGAATTACCGGTTCTTCCCGACCGAGCTCGCCTTCTTCCTGATCGGCGCGGTCGGGTACCGGGCTTACCGTTTCCTCCGGGCGAGCGACGGGTTCAAGCCGGCTTACTCCCGCGCGGCTTTCGCGGCGGCGGTGGGGTTCATCCTGCTCTACAACGCGCCGCTGCTGGCCGGCCTGCCCGCAAAGAAAGGGGTCTTCCTGCTGGTCATGGCCGCCGCCTTCCCGATGATCTTCCTCCTCACCAAGAACGACCGCCGGGACCGGTACATCGGCGACCTCTCCTACCCGATCTACATCACGCACGTCCTGATCATGGAAATCCTGCGTGTCTGGGGGTGGAACACCGGCCTGATCACGTTTGGTGCGACGCTCCTCGTCTCCCTTCTGTTGCTGGAAGGCGTGGACCGCCCGGTGGAGCGGTTCCGGCAGCGGATGTTCGAGCGCCAGAAGAAGCTGGAAGCGGCCCCGGAGCGGATCGCGATCCCCTGACCGGCTTAATGCCGAGTGTATCTATCGTTGACTTATGCGCCCTGAACGGAAAGGCATTCGCATGATTCCCACGATCACCGATGAACAGTACCGTAAGTTTCACGAGCAGGGCTTCTTCGTCCTCGAAAACGTCTTTTCTACGGAGGAGATGGGGGAATTGACCCGGCAGATCGAGGCGTACCAGCGGCGGCACGAGGAAGCCCTGCGGGAGAAGGGAGGCACGGAAGGGATCTCCCGTGCGGGAGAGATCTCGTTCACCTCGCACCTGGCGGAGAAGGACGAAGCCCTCCGGGAGTTCTGCCTCCGCCCGGAATTCGTCGCCATCGCCACCCGCCTGCTCGGCCCGGATGTGGACCTGTACTGGAACCAGGCGGTGTTCAAAGGGCCGGAAGGGGAGAAAGAGTTCCCCTGGCACCAGGACGACGGGTACACCCCGGTCGAGCCTTCCCCTTATCTGACGCTGTGGCTGGCGCTCAACGATGCGACCCCGGAGAACGGCTGCATCTCGGTCCTGCCGGGGTCGCACAAAAACGGGCGTGTGCCGCACCGCCCCAGCCCCATCGGCCTGATCTGCCACGACATGGACGACCCGGACCAGGGGGTGCAGGTGCCGGTCAAAGCGGGCTCCATCGCGGTGTTCCAATCGCTCATGTTCCACAAGAGCGAGGTCAATCGCTCCAAAGGAACGCGAAAAGCTTATATCATCCAGTACTCCCATGCGGGGCTGCGGGATGCCCGCACCGGAAACGTGTTGGAAGGCAAGATCCCCGTGGCCCGGCAGGGGAGGGCGGTGGAAACCGTACCGGCCTGAAACCGGGCGGGACCGAAGCTCGAAGCGACTACGAAATCAGGGCAGACCCGGCTTCATACATACGCCAGGTCTGCCCTGATTTCGTTTCAAGGCGCGCCTTCCCTGCCTGATAGAGACCGTTGTTACGGGTTCATCCCGGACCAGCCGGTGAATTCAAGGCCCAACTTTGGTGTTAAATGTTCGACAGGGTTATCTTTTTATCTCTCTTTCCTCAAGATAGCGCAAAAATTTCCACTATAGACATGAGCCCTGACCGGATCCGCAGCGCCGGATAGCTCTCACCAGCCCTCCCCCTTCAATGAGCGCCGCGCCGATAACCGGATCGGGACTGACGCATAAGCGACCGGCTCTTGTCCCTCGATAAATAGGCTCTTTTCCACGCGACAGGTACGCTCCTGTCCTCCCGCGATAAGTGCTCTCTTGTCATCCCGAGCGTATGCGAGGGGTCTGACCGTATATGAGAGAGTCTTTGTCCTCGGGGTCAGATTCTTCGCTGAGTTCCGCTCCACTTGGCTCGGAATGACAGAATAGGGACTCCCTCCCTTGGGAAGGACACGGAAGGGAGTACCTCCGATCGGAAGGACACGGGCGAGAGAGTTGGAAGGGTATCGTTGGGAGTCTCTGCGTAACTCCTGCGGTTTATGCGCCGAAAGACGGCCTCTCCTGCCGGTATGAAGCGCAGCGAAAGGCATTGGACCCATCCGCCCGTATGACAGAACTGTTTCCGTAGACCCCTTCTATCGAACCGGATGTACGGTTAAATAGATGTGTAGTCGTTCGGCCGCACTTCTGTCCAAACAAGACAACGTTCTCCGAGAACAGGCAGTTCCAGGACAGGCAGGGCCGAACCTTCGGGAAGACCTTTTCTAAGGCTCCTCGCCGGATTCTCGCCTTCCCAGGGTCACCGATTATGTTCAATACGGTCCTCGGATAGGGGATCTAAAAAATCATTATTTCAAGTAGTGCGGTGAATCGTCCCTTTAATGGCAACATGGATTTCGGCCAGGAAGGGAACCCCTGAGACCGAAGCCTTACATCCTCTTTATTTCCTTTCAAGGGATCAGGCCAACTTCGATCAGCGACCGTTTTGGAGAAAGGAAAACCCCATCCGATGAACATGAAGACCTTATCCGTAATGCTGGGACTGGGCCTGCTGGCCATTCTGACTCGCCCGGCGACTGCCGCCGTGGTGACGCTGCCGGACAGCAGCCAGACCACCACCCTGACCGCGAGCGTTTCCGAGC